>CAKZGI010000378.1 GCA_936914905.1 uncultured Trichormus sp.
ATGGAATTACACCCCTTAACCAGAGTTACAGGTTATTTAATCCACTATCCTTAATACCTTGGGGATGTATAGAATTCTATTCTACCTAATTCTCAATTATATAACTTCAAGAAACCCGGTTATAGAATAACCGGGTTTGTAAGAGGTTCTTTTAAGAGTTTCTGGCTATGACCTTTGGTACTTTACTTATTCATCCGCTTTATTAAGGGGATGAATAAGTACCCCTTAGCAAGGGGGATTTAGAGGGATATCAAGGTTTTTGATACATTACTAAGGACTTTTCAAACATCCTCTAAGTTACTCTGACAAATTTAACCAGTAAATACTTCTACTGGTAAACGGCTAAAAGCCAGACGTTCATTTTGGACATCAACGAAAATTGTATCACCGTCGCTAAATTCACCCCGTAAAATAGCTTTAGCAATTTGAGTTTCTAACTCCCGCTGAATTGCTCGTTTTAATGGTCTCGCACCAAATACAGGATCATAACCTACTTCTGCTAAGAAGTCAAGGGAAGCACCAGCAAGTCGCAGAGACATTTTTTTATCACTCAATCTTTGTCTGAGTCTGTCTACTTGCAACTGCACAATTTGGCGTAATTCAGATTTCTGCAAACTGTGGAAAATGATAACTTCATCAATGCGGTTTAAGAACTCAGGACGGAAACTATTCCGCATTGCTTCCATCACACGACGACGCATTTCATCATACCGAGAATCATCACCAGCAAAATCAAGAATATATTGAGAACCAATATTACTAGTCATAATGATAATGGTATTTTTAAAATCTACTGTTCGACCTTGGGAATCGGTGACGCGACCATCATCAAGAATTTGCAGGAAAATATTAAATACGTCGGGATGTGCTTTTTCAATTTCGTCAAATAAAATTACCGCATAAGGACGACGACGAATAGCTTCTGTTAATTGTCCTCCTTCTTCATAACCAACATAGCCTGGAGGTGCGCCGATTAATCGAGAAACAGTGTGTTTCTCCATATATTCTGACATATCAATTCGCACCAAAGATTCTTCGGTGTCAAACATATATGCAGCTAAAGCTTTGGCTAATTCGGTTTTACCTACACCTGTTGGTCCAAGGAAAACAAAACTAGCAATAGGACGATTTGGATCAGCAAGTCCAGCGCGGGAACGTTGAATTGCATCGGCTACCGCTGTTACGGGTTCGGCTTGACCAACAACCCGGTGGTGCAGTTCATCTTCTAAATGCAGTAATTTTTCCTTTTCTGATTCTACTAATTTGCTGATTGGAATACCTGTCCATTTAGAAATGATTTCGGCTATATCAGATTCTGTGACTTCTTCTCGTAATAGAGATTTACCTGTTCCTTGAGCATTGGTAAGTTCGCTTTCTACAGCTTCTAATTGCCGATGTAAATCTGTTAACTTACCATATTTCAATTCAGCAGCGCGGTTGAGATCATAATTCCTTTCTGCTTGCTGAATTTCTAGATTCACCCGATCAATTTCTTCCTTGATAGATTGAATCTTAGTGATAATATCTTTTTCAGATTGCCATTGAATTCTGAGAATACTTTGTTCTTCTTTAAAGTCAGCGAGTTCTTTCTCTAGTCTTTCTAAACGTTCACGTGAAGCTATATCACTTTCTTTTTGTAAGGAAAGTTTCTCCATTTCTAACTGGATGATTTTGCGATCAATTTCATCTAGTTCTTCTGGTTTAGAGGTAATCTCCATTTTCAATTTAGCTGCGGCTTCGTCTACTAAGTCAATGGCTTTATCAGGAAGGAAGCGATCGCTAATATAACGACTGGATAATGTTGCAGCTGCAACTAAAGAACTATCAGAGATTTTTACCCCGTGATGCACTTCATAACGTTCTTTCAACCCACGCAAAATGGAAATCGTATCTTGAACATCCGGCTGATCTACATAAACTTGCTGGAAGCGTCTTTCTAAAGCTGCATCTTTTTCAATATATTTGCGGTATTCATCTAAAGTTGTCGCTCCAATACAACGTAATTCACCTCTTGCTAACATGGGTTTGAGTAAATTACCGGCATCCATCGCGCCTTGAGTTGCACCTGCACCAACAACGGTATGAATTTCATCAATAAATAATACAATATTCCCGCCAGATTCAGTAACTTCTTTTAATACTGCTTTCAAGCGTTCTTCAAATTCACCCCGGAATTTTGCACCGGCAATTAATGCCCCCATATCTAAAGAGATGAGTTTTCTATCTTTAAGGGATTGGGGAACATCGCCAGCAACTATCCGTTTTGCCAGACCTTCTGCAATTGCAGTTTTACCAACTCCAGGTTCACCAATTAATACAGGATTATTCTTGGTACGACGGGAGAGAATTTGAATTGTTCTCCTAATTTCATCATCCCGACCAATGACGGGATCTAACTGACCTAGACGTGCTGCTTCTGTTAAATCACGTCCGTATTTTTCTAGAGATTGATATTTTCCTTCTGGACTTTGGTCTGTCACTTTTTGATTCCCACGAATTTCTTTAATAATATTTTTTAATTTGCCTTCGTCTAAACCAAATTCTTGGAGTAGACTTTTACCAAATCGGTCATGTTTAGCATATCCTAGTATGATATGTTCAACGGAAATATATTCATCTTTAAATTCCTGGCGATATTTATCTGCCCGATCTAATAATGTATCTAAACTGCGTCCTAAATAAACAGAACTACTACTTCCTGATACTTTTGGTTGACGTAAGATAAATTGATCTGTGTAATCTCTAACCTTTTGGAGATTTGCACCTGCTTTAGTAAAAATTGCGTTAACTAGTCCATCTTGTTCCAGCAGTGCTTTCATGAGATGTTCGCTTTCTAGCTGCTGTTGCTGGTACTGTTTAGCAATATCGGGAGTATGCGCGATCGCGTCCCAGGCTTTTTCTGTAAATTGGTTAGGATTAGTAGGTTGCATAGGCTTTTTGATAATCTGCTAGAGCCATTTTAAAAAAATGTAAGATAACGGATGGATCGGTCTTCACGTCTTTATCCAGTAGTATTACCGCCCGTTTTTGGAAAACCTCCCTGTACTCACATATTGCACCAAGAAAGATTGCTGGAATTAAATTACACAGTATTTTACCAAGACCCTTGGTCTACACGTAAAAACCAACAAAAACAAGGTGGCCTTATCATCCATATTTTTAAGTTGCCTGGGTTTGTACGGAGAGGTACAACATATGAGTGTAGACGATATTGGGGTTATTTTGACACTATTACCCTTCATGTTGGCATGTAGCAGTACTCGCGCCTTAATTATTCTGCATTTGTTTTTTATCCTTCCTGCTGTCAGTCTATTATTGATATTTACTAGGGAGGGTTTGGGTTGACTGGAAAGGGAGTAGTAGCAGACGTAGCAGACGAAATTAATAACCAAGTTAGTTTTATTTATCGGAATATTTAGCCTGCGGATGAATATATTCGAGATTTGATTAGATTAATCAAGCTTTATCAACATTACTATCCGCAGCCAGTAATAAAAATTGACGAAGCAACAGAGGAAATTGATTTAAATTATCTGAATTACTGACTTGCACAAATTACTTAAGTCAATAAAAATTGGTAGCCGAAGAATCAAAGAGATTATTTTATCCCTACGTAATTATCCCTGCTTATATGAGGCCGGATTTAAAAAAATGAATCTGCTCGATGAAATTGAAAGTACGTTGCTTATTTTGCAAGGTCGCTTCAAAGTGACTAAGAAACACCCTGCTATTGAATTCATTAAAAAATACGCTGAGTTACTTTTGATTGAGTGTTCCTCTGGTCAACTTAATCAAGTATTTATGAACATTTAATGAATGCTATTGATGCTAGTGATTTTGCTTTAAACAACAATAAACAATATGAAGAACCACAGGTTGTTATTTACACCAAGTAGGTGGGCAGAAAAATTTATAACTATGTGATGGCAAATGTGGTAAAGCGGAATCAACCAATCCCAAGAGTTTCAAGTAATTGACATTTTGTTAGATAGTTATGTTGATTTGTGTCTACCTACTTAGCATAACTACTGGTAATCAAGTTCGCATTGCTTTTACTGATAATGGTTCAGGCATTCCCGAAGACAAAAAAGCATTTATTTGAACTCTTTTTCAAGACTAAAGCAGTTGTAAAGGCACTGGTTTAGGATTGTCAACTAGTTATCAACTCATCTCAGAAAAACATCATGGTAGTTTAGAATGCATCTCACAGATTGGTCAGGGAAAAAATTTGTAATTATTATCCCTCTCCAACAGCAAAAATATGGTAATTCGTAATTTTAAAGATTAATCTTAATAGTAGATTTAACGGTATCACCAATCCAAAATATAACGACCAATGCCTAAAAGACAAAAGTTTCCTTATTTACTCGGTTCCAAGTGGACAGCACAACAAAAAATTTATGGTTGGCAACATTTTGAAGTAGCTAACCGAAAAAGTCAGGGTAGATGGGTATATGTGGAAATGGTAGCTGCTTGTGATCCTAATGTGCGCTTTTGGATAAATGCCAAATTATTACAAGATAACTCTCAATGGCACGCCGGCTGGCAATCATTGCAGGAAATCAAGGCTCTTGCAGAAAAATTATAATTATACACGAAAGTTATCACTTTCATGTTTCAATTAACTTTTAGTGAGATATTTGATTATTTAATAATAATTAACAAATATGATAGCTGGCGCTAAGGTATTCTTCATCAACTCAAATTACTCCTTATTTCCCAAAGTGCCAAAAACTGTAAATTGATCTCCTCTCTAAAGTGTGAATAATATTCACGTTGTATGCACTTACAATGATTTTGATTCCAATCAGTAGCGGTGTAATTGCTTTCTAACAAGTCTTAGTAATCATTAGATAATTCCATGCGGACGATTATAAAAACTATATTTTGATTTTTTGTTTTTTGTAACCTTTTTTATTTAAAAAGTTTATAAAATAAATATAATCAGATTATTAAGCTATTTTACTTATTCAGGCAGTTTTTTTTATATAAAAAATCTATTTATATTCTAATTAAACCATTTAAAATCAATTTACATATTTCTGCCCTCTTTATTTTCTAGAAGGTTTGGATAATAATTGCACTTACATACCTAAAACATCGCTGACTAAGGCTATTTGAAAGGCGAATGTTTGAGCCGGGAGTTTGATCCGAAAGTATAAGAGGCAAACAAAAGTGAAACTAGCAGTTTACGGAAAAGGCGGAATCGGAAAATCTACTACTAGCTGTAATATCTCAGTCGCATTAGCCAAACGCGGTAAAAAAGTCCTACAAATTGGCTGTGACCCGAAACATGACAGCACCTTTACACTCACTGGGTTTCTAATTCCCACCATTATCGACACCCTGCAAGAAAAGGATTATCACTACGAAGATGTTTGGCCAGAAGATGTCATTTACAAAGGCTATGGAGGTGTTGATTGCGTTGAAGCAGGTGGTCCGCCAGCAGGTGCAGGATGTGGTGGTTATGTAGTGGGTGAAACAGTTAAACTCTTAAAAGAACTTAACGCCTTTGATGAGTACGATGTAATTTTATTTGATGTTCTAGGTGACGTTGTATGTGGTGGTTTTGCCGCACCTCTCAACTATGCTGATTACTGCCTGATTGTCACAGATAATGGCTTTGATGCTTTATTTGCTGCTAACCGTATTGCAGCTTCTGTCCGTGAGAAAGCCAGAACCCACCCATTACGACTAGCTGGGTTAATCGGTAATCGTACTTCTAAATGCGATTTGATTGAGAAATATATAGAAGCCGTACCAATGCCTATTTTGGAAGTATTACCTTTAATTGAAGATATTCGTGTTTCCCGTGTTAAAGGCAAAACTCTGTTTGAGATGGCTGAGTCAGATCCTTCCCTGAACTACGTTTGCGACTATTACCTTAGCATCGCTGACCAAATCTTATCTCGCCCTGAAGGTGTCGTTCCTAACGATGCCCCTGATCGTGAACTTTTTTCTCTGTTGTCAGATTTTTATTTAAATCTGAGTAAACCACAACTCACTATTGTAAAAGAGGAATTAGACTTGATGATTGTATAAAACAATTTACCTCTTCAGGATGGGGGACATTATGGCTTTCTTTGATAGTTTTACCTATTCAATCAAACAAAAGTGGTTGCAGTTCTTCCAAGTGAACCGCAACTGGATTACCCTGCAAATGGCAATAGAATCCGTTTATACCCCCGATGGGGGGAAGCGACCCTCTTCTTACCTCATCCTGGGAGTTGTAAATGCGCTAGAACCGAAACTAGCCCAATTGATGTTTCCTTTTGCAAAATTAAATCCCGACGCTGATACTCTAATAGAAGTGCTGGGGTTACATTTTGATCCAGATATATTACTTGGCAATAGATTTAGTCCTACTAAAGAACCAGAGAAATACTCAGGTTTTTCCCAAGTGGTTACGGAAGATATTCCTGAAGATGTGTCTGATGAGGAACCATCAACAATTTCTGATTTCACTGTTGCTGAGGAAGAAGTCATTGATCAAGACTTCACAATCGGAATTGATTTCACTGGAAATAACTCGGCTGGCAATGATTCTCAGGGAAATGAAAATGGCTCAAATGAGATTTCTTTATCTGACTATAGTCTCTCAGAGGAGTCGGAAAAATTATCTTTGGAAACAGAAGATAATTGTAGTGGGATATCTTTTGAGTCTATTTATTTAACAGTAGAGATTGAGGAGTCGGGATTAGGTGATTTAAGTCTATCTGATGCCAATGGATTTGATGATGTCAGTCAACCTGATAAAAGTGAGTTTCGAGATGTATTGTCTGATGTTTGGGGTGATGAAACATCTCTGCAAGAAGGTGACGACAATAATGGCCTTTTGGGGGAAGAACTGCCATCAGAGGTTTTTGATGAATCAGAAATGGCACGTCTATTCCCCAATAATTGAATCAGTGAACAGTAAACAGTTATCACTACACAATAAAAAGATTAGCAAATGATAACTAATCATTGAACACTGTTAATTGAATAAATCTGAATGGGAGAAAATAAAAATGACTGTTGCTAAAGAACCATCAGCCTTAAATTTTGAATGTGAAACTGGTAATTACCATACTTTTTGCCCCATTAGTTGTGTCGCTTGGTTATATCAAAAAATTGAAGATAGTTTCTTTTTAGTAATAGGCACAAAAACGTGCGGTTACTTTTTGCAAAATGCAATGGGGGTAATGATTTTTGCTGAACCCCGCTATGCTATGGCTGAGTTGGAAGAGGGGGATATTTCCGCACAGTTGAATGATTATGAAGAATTGAAAAGATTGTGTGAGCAAATTAAACGTGATCGCAATCCTAGTGTTATTGTTTGGATTGGTACTTGTACAACGGAAATTATTAAAACTGACTTGGAAGGTTTAGCACCCAAGTTAGAAGCAGAAATTGGTATTCCCATTGTTGTTGCCCGTGCTAACGGCCTCGATTACGCATTTACCCAAGGAGAGGACACTGTATTAGCTGCTATGGCTAATCGTTGTCCCGAAAAGGCTCCAGTATCGGAAACGGATAAGAGTGATCGCAACACCATTCAAAAGCTGCTTAACTTCGGTAAGAAAAAAGAAGATATTGCCCAAGAAGAATCACAATATATAGAACATCCACCATTGATTCTCTTCGGTTCTCTTCCTGACCCTGTAGTCACCCAGTTAACTTTAGAACTGAAAAAACAAGGTATTAAAGTTTCTGGTTGGCTACCTGCAAAACGGTTCACAGAATTGCCTGTTTTAGAAGAAGGGTGTTATGTTGCTGGTGTGAATCCTTTCCTCAGCCGCACCGCTACAACTTTAATGCGTCGGCGTAAATGTAAATTAATTGGCGCACCATTTCCTATTGGTCCAGATGGAACACGCGCATGGGTAGAAAAAATCTGTTCTGTATTTGGAATTACACCCACAGGTTTAGATGAAAGAGAAGCACAAATTTGGGAAAATTTAGAAGAATACGTAAAATTAATTAGCGGTAAATCTGTATTTTTCATGGGTGATAACCTATTAGAAATCTCCCTAGCACGGTTCTTATTTCGCTGTGGAATGACTGTTCAAGAAATCGGTATTCCTTACATGGATAAACGCTATCAAGCTGCTGAATTAGCTTTGTTAGAAAAGACTTGTCAGGAAATGGGTGTTCGTTTACCAACGATTGTGGAAAAGCCGGATAGTTATAATCAAGTCCAACGTATTTATGAGTTAAAACCAGATTTGGTAATTACTGGTATGGCTCATGCTAACCCATTAGAAGCACGGGGTATTAATACTAAGTGGTCTGTGGAGTTTACCTTTGCACAAATTCACGGTTTTGGTAATGTGCGTGATCTTTTGGAGTTGATAACTCGTCCTTTAAGAAGGAATAATAATCTGAAGGATTTAGGTTGGGATAAGTTGGTAAAGGAGGAAACCAAGGTTTAAGTTTTTGGTTTTCCCAGCAATTTTAGGACGGACTTTTAAGTTCGTCTTTTTTTATTTTTATTTCACACAAAGGCCTATCAATAGGGATTTTAAACTATTTTAAACCCATCACCCAAACCCTATTTAAGCAATTCTTCTACTTGATGCTGACTCCACAATCTTTTATATAATCCTGGCTGTTCAACAAGTTCTGTATGTTTACCAATTTGGACAATTTCACCCTTTTCCATAACCATAATCCTATCAGCAGTAGCAGCAGCAGAAAGTTGATGGGTGATGAAAATCACGGTTTTCTGTTGTGTACCACTAGAGAGATTTCTGAGAATTTGGGTAGCTGTTTGATTATCAATGCTGGAAAGGGCATCATCTAAAATTAAAACTGGAGCATCAATTAACATTGCTCTAGCTAAAGCTGTACGTTGTCGCTGTCCACCTGAAAGAGTGATTCCTCTTTCACCAACAATTGTTTCATATTGCTGGGGAAAATTGTTAATTTCTGCTTCCATTTGAGCTATACGAGCGACTTTTACCACGTTTTCTTGTTTACTAATTGGGTCGCCGTAGCGGATATTATTTAGAATGGTAGTGCTGAATAAAAAGCTGTCTTGAGGTACGTAAGCGATCGCACACCGCAAATCATTTAAAGCTATTTTTTTTATATCCAAACCATCCAAAAACAACTGCCCCGCTTCAATATCTAACAATCTAGGCAAAGTATTAGCCAAAGTAGATTTTCCAGCACCAATAGCCCCAACAATTGCCACTAGTTCCCCAGGAGCAATAGTCAAGTTAATATTATTCAAAGCGGGGATATTGGTACCAGGGTAGGTGTAACTAAGATTTTTAGCTGTTACTTCCCCTTTGATTGTATTGGCCGCCAAATGTATAGCATCCGGTGGATCTTGAATTTTTGGAGTTACACTCAAAATTGACTCTATTCTATCAATACTTACTTCACCCCGTTGATACGCAATAAATGTAAATCCTAGCAAGGCCGTGGGGAAAACTAGACGCTCTACATAAATTAATAAAGCCAAAAAATCACCCACAGCCAAAGAATCAGAAGATATGCGCATCGTTCCCAACCAAATTATGATCAGGGAACTGATATTAGCCAAACCACCAATTAGGGGAAAAAGCGTATTTCTAGTTCGTGCCAATGTTAAGTTAGCTGTCAATAGATCCTGATTCTTTTTTTGGAAGGCTTGACGCTCATTCTCTTCTTGAGCGTAAATTTTGATTAAAGAAATGCCACTTATATCTTCTTGAATAAGTTCACTCATATCCGAAAGTTGTTCTTGCACTGCTGCTTGTTGTTCACGTAAGTTATCGCTAAACAAATACACTAACAAGAACATAAATGGATAAACTGCCAGAGAAGCTAATGTCAGATCTACACTAATTGATAGCATTACTGGCAGCGTCAGAACATAAGCAAACAAAGTATTTGCTAAACTCAATACCACAAAACCTAGTAACCGCCTGATATTTTCCACATCACTAGTAGCCCGACTAATTAAATCACCAGGAGTATTGCTCGCAAAATAAGCCGGTTCAAGTTTTAGCAAATGCTGAAAAATTCGCTGCTTGAGTTCAAATTCTACCTGACGACCCACACCAAAAATCCAGATGCGGGAAGCCATACGCATCATCCACATTGCGGAACTAAGCGAGATAATTATGACCGCATAACGTATTACTTGATTCAAACTAAAGGTTGTTGAAAGTGTACTCACGCCAGAGCGAATCAGCAAAGGGATATAAACACCCAGCCCATTCACAGACAATAAAGCAATAATGCCTAAAGCAGTGTCCTGCCAATGAGGACGTAGGTAAGTACCAAGTTTAGCAAGCCGTCGAGATTGTGCCATTCAAGCAAGTTCGCAACTTTATCATCCTAATTAGTCAAATAACTGCCCATATTTTTTGGTTGTGTAACCATTTCAGCAGCCATTCTTAACATACTCTACCCGATAACTAGACTGCTTGAAATCAGGCCAGTTAAGCTATCAAAAATCTAATTTGTATTTTGAGAATGAGGGAGATGGGATGATGAGGACAAAATAATATTCATCCATCCTGGCTTCTGGCTCCTGATCAGGAGTATCCACGCAAGAAAACGTAAATCTGGTTAAGATAACTTTCCCAAACTTTGGTAGTGAGTTGCAGGGTTTCAGCATTAGGTACAAAATCTTCCACACGCAACCCACGGGTAGTAATAGCTCGGGGATTTTGTAGTAGGTAAGAAGGAATCTTTATATCTCCCATAGGTAGGATGCCATCTGTCATTACATCTGAGATGTTATTTATAGTAGAAATGGTAGGTTTAAAAGCCGTCAATATCGGTGCAGGAACGATTGCTACAACTGGTGATCTTACTAGGAAGTAGGCAATAACTGGTGTACTCGACAACAGCAAAATAGTCAGCGCCCAAGCCAGTAATTGTCCTCCCGGTTTCTCTATACCACCTGCTTTAATTTTTTGGGCAGCAAGAACCAACATTAAAACTGATGCTCCTAGAGGCTTGAGAGGAAAAGAGATAAACTTCCACAGGGAAGCCACTGCTGGTTCACTAGGATTCAGAAATGCCAAAGCTAAAACAACCAGTACAATCCCTAAAACAAATTGCCCAATAAAGCTGACTGTTGGGTAAAATTTTTTAAACAAGGAATAGGCAACAACGCCAATTAACAGCCACAGCAAAACCCGGCTTAGTAATTGAAACATAGATTAACTCTCTAATTTGCTGGTGCGGCAGGTCTAAGAGACAAGGTAAATGGATTTATTTTATCGTCAAATTGTAATTATTCAGTGACTAAAAAATAACTCACACCACACATACACAGACTACCGTCGTAGTGATTTTAGTGCAATTTTTTGACCCTGAGTGTATTCTTGGAAATCTTCCAAAAGAGTAATGTAACACCAGTAAACTAAATTAATTTAGTAGTAATTATCAATTTATTGAAAGGAAAAACTATGCCACCGCAAAAGCCCACTATTTTGGTAACAGGGGGAGCAGGGTATATCGGTTCTCATACAGTCCTAGCTTTGGTGCAAGCAGGTTATCAGGTAATTATCCTCGATAATCTAGTTTATGGGCATCGTGATCTGGTAGAACAGATTTTGCAGGTGAAACTGATTGAAGGTGATATAAAAGATCGCTCTCTGTTGGACAATCTCTTTCAAACCCACTATATTGAAGCAGTTATGCACTTTTCTGCCTATACATATGTAGGTGAATCAGTGACTAATCCCGACAAATACTACCGTAATAACGTATTAGGTACTCTCACCCTCTTAGAAGCGATGTTGGCAGCATCTATTAAAAAATTTGTCTTTTCTTCTACTTGTGCTACCTACGGAGTACCTCAATTTATTCCCCTGACAGAAGAACATCCCCAAAATCCCATTAATCCCTATGGGATGACTAAGTTGATGGTAGAACAGATTCTTTCTGATTTTGATGTTGCCTACCGTTTAAAATCTGTGTGTTTCCGCTACTTCAATGCTGCTGGAGCTGATCCTCGTGGTTTATTGGGAGAGGATCATAATCCAGAATCTCATTTGATTCCCTTAGTATTGATGACAGCATTAGGCAAACGGGAATCAATTTCTATTTTTGGTACTGATTATCCCACCCGTGATGGTACTTGTATTAGGGATTATATTCATATAAGTGATTTAGCAGATGCC
Source organism: uncultured Trichormus sp. (assembly GCA_936914905.1). Classification (GTDB taxonomy): domain Bacteria; phylum Cyanobacteriota; class Cyanobacteriia; order Cyanobacteriales; family Nostocaceae; genus Trichormus_B. The sequence continues at coordinate 12,111 of CAKZGI010000378.1, forward strand.
CATATTTTAGGGTTAGAATATCTACTCAAAGATGGTGAAAGTGCAGTTTTCAATTTAGGCAATGGTAACGCCTTTTCTGTCAGAGAAGTCATTGCCGCTGCTGAGGAAGTGACAGGAATTACTATAGCCGTACAAGAGTGCGATCGCCGTCCTGGTGACTCTCCTGTTCTCATTGGCACAAGTGAAAAAGCCAAAAACCTCTTAAGTTGGAAACCCTGCTATCCAGATCTTAAAGATATTGTCGCTCATGCTTGGCAGTGGCACCAAAAACGACATAAGTAGGTAATGGGTCATGGGGCAGAGTGGAAAATAAATAATTACGAATTACTCTCTTCTTACTGCTTGAACGAGGAATAATACAATACGTATAGATAACAGCACAATTGCCATGATAATTATAGGCTGTGCTAACCCTATTGCCGCACGATTAGTCTCAGTCTCATTCTCTCCTACTTGTCGTGCTGCTACTGTCTTACCAGCGGCCACAGTGATTTGAAACCTTAAATCAAAAGGTCGAAAACTACCTGCTGTTGCTGGTTTACCACTTAGTTGCAGTTCATAAACTCCTGGTTTGGGAAAAGTAATTTCTGCTCCTGGTATGCCTTGATACAGTTCAGCATCAACAGGTTTTAAGGGAGGTTCAAGCAGTGCAGGTTCTCCTGGTGTATAGGGTTCGGCATAAATAGCCAAGTGACAACTACACTCTTTGAGAGGCAATACCTGACCACCTTTACGAGTCAGAGTAAACCAAGTTTGAGCAGGTTGCCCAGCACTGGGGTTATCATTAGGTTCAATGTGGATAGTACCACCAATATTACCTGCTATTTTGACTGTGTGAGCAGAAGCAATAGAGAGGAATGTGAATAATGATATATATAAAAAAACTAGGAATAATTTGTAATTCATAATAGAGCCTACAGCTCCTGTAAGGGATACGTAATTCGTAGAAACCTCTTCCCAGTTTCCAGTCACCAGTCTCCAGTCAACTATCACCTGTCTTCATTTACAGGAAAATAGAATTTTTCAATTTTTAAAATTGACCGAAAAAAGTGCGAGCGCACAAACAAAACACCAAGAGTTATTATTCCTAATAACAAAGCTGCTAATTGATTAGCCCAATTCAATCTTAAAGCACCCAAGTAATGAGAACCAGTCAATACTGCATGAATAGTAGTCAATATCAAAGCAGGAACACTCAAAAGGTGAATTTGTCGCCAAAGCTTACCTAAAGACTTTTGCAGAAAGTCAAAACTGGTGCAAGCCGCAGGAAAAATCAACACCAAAGCCACAGCACCAGAACTCATTCCCCATTGAAATTCTAGTGGCAAGAACCAAAAAGCAACAAAATTCCAATCTAGAGTGTGTTGTATATTATGGATGGTATGTCCCACCGACAGCAGAAAAGCACCTACCCCTAAAGCACGACGATAGCGCAGCAATGCAGGCCACAAAATACTTATAGGACGAGCAATTAACGCCAAAATTAGGCAAATTAGGGCAGCGTGTCCACTGTAGTCTACCATTGTGTCACCAGTCCGCAATAGAGTAATTACGCCAATGATCAGTGTCACCCAACCACCCAAACGGCACAACTGACTACGGCGATCTTTACTCATTAAAGAAGTAGAAACACCTACTCCTAACATCGTCGGTAAAGTTCCCAGCCCAAAAGCTAACATGGTAATTGCACCACTACCTAAATTACCTGTGCCAGCAGCTTTAATTTGTGCAGCGTATAAAAAACCACAAGGCATTAAACCCCAAGTCATACCTAAAAGTGGTGGTGTCCACCATTTTGTGTGTAAAGATAGTTTCACCATTCCTGCAGCCAGGCGGTTATGTAAACTACCTTTTAATAACTGTTGTAATAACGGAACATAGGGAACATGCGGTAGCAAGTCTGGTTTAACTTGTCCTAAACCAAACCAAATTAACATGGAACCAGTAATTATTGCTATCCAACGGCGTAAATCACTACCAATACCTACCAGTTGTCCACCTTCAACCAACACTGAGCCCAAAGCCCCAATACCTGCACCCACTAGAGCATAGCTCAAGATTCGCCCTAAGTTTAGCAGAGTATGAAATTTTAATTGCTGTTCCCAACCGAGAGTTTCTTCTTGATGGTAAAGGGAAAATGCCACTGCTAGAGGTCCACACATTCCAAAGCAATGTCCAAAACTTCCCAGGAAGCCCAGGATGGTAATCAGCAATAAATCTAGCATAAGTAACGTTCTCAGTCCTCAATTATGAGTTCTGAAATCCAAATCAGAACTTTTATAGATGGCAAATTTACTTCAAATAAGTAGTTCTGTCAAAAGACAACCTGTAAAACTCGGTGTTTACATTATGAAGTTACTTAATTTTCCCAAGCATCATAATCTTTTTACCAACTAAATAAAGATCGGCATAATTGATATTGATCTAGAAGTATGGCGTGTATACTGCAAACAGATGGAAATTAGACCTATTTATACTAGTTGTATAGGATTAAAACGTATACATTCAGAATACTGCGTGAAAGCAGAGCGTTTTGTAGGGTCTAGTATCTAGGAGACTCTTCACTACCTCTTTCATAGACGCTCCGCGAACGTTCAGAATGACACTTTTAACCCAGATTTTGCACTTCATTTTGAAGTACACATATGAGTGTTAAACAAATTACAAACATGTACATAGTAAACACATAGTCGAAATAGTAAAGAAATAGACAATACAATAACAATTGTCAAAAACTTGGAGCTCGTAAGTATTGACAATAAATTCAGGATAAAAGAGGAGAAAATGAATGTAAATGAGCCTCAATTAAATAAAAATACCCAAAAATATGAATTACCAGAAAGAAGAGTTTGAGAGTAATAACTTGGATCACTTGGGAATAATAGATGAGATAGGAATTGTAGGAAAAACTAATGAGATATTCTTAAGAGATAGTAGAGAGAAAGTGAATAAAGGAGAAATAGTCAAAACAATTCTTCTGAATCGACTAGGTTCTGTATGGAGACCATTATATTTATTTCCTCAATTTTCTGAGGAAAGAGCCATAGAATATTTATGAGGAGGGGGAATTGGAGGCGAAGATTTAAATGATGATAAAATAGGCAGATTAATGGATAAGTTATACAAATATGGATTGACTAAATTAGTCCTAATAAATTATTCCTAATAATTCCCTTAGGAGTAGTAAAAACATGGATTAGTAACCAAATATTCCCATTTAGATTAAGCCTCATTTCAGATTAAGCCTCACTGCATTTGCATGGAGATATAATAATTGCCTAAACAATTTGAGACAAGAATTATTGGATATTTCAAAGCGAGTGCGTTGGGTGGGTTCCCGGACTTGAAGCAATTGGCGTATCTTGTCAATGGATTAATATTCTGATTATACAAGGAGTGCATAGGATTCTAAACCTGACAGAGGAACTTTGTCAAATTTTGTAATTCCTAGCTACAGCTTGTCAAAATTATTATTTACTTTCTCACTTTTCAAATCTCGGACTCACTATTATATAGTCTTGTACTTTCATGAGTAATTGAAAAATTAAAATTGAATATTGTTGTCTAACTAGCTTTTTTAAACAAAAAGATATGTGGAACAAAGATATGTGGAACTTTGACGTGCATAATTTATATTTTCATGGCTACTGGATTCTTAAAAACTACAGTTTTGAATTGCCCATAAATGTAGTTTAATTACACTACTTGTTGAAGTTTAGAATGTGGATTCTAAACCGTTTTTAGTATTAGTATAGGAATAAAAAACCTCACGGTAAGGAAAGTAACGCGATGAATTCCTTAAAGAAGGTTTATACAAGATTGCTAACACTCTTGTTTTTCTCCTCAGCTCAATGATCCAACTGCATTTTTAGTTCAGGTGGTAAATAACAAACCCGTAACCGTGGATGTATTATTTAGCCAGAGTATTATCGCTCCTCTGACTCAAACAACACAGTATAGATGAAGGTGACAAAATCACCCTTCAGCATCAAGATTTTATCTCTTGTCTTACCCATGACTTACGCACTCCTTTAGTAGCCGCAGATCCGATGTTGACGCTATTACAGCAAGGTAATTTAGGAGAATTATCATCACAAATGCAGGAAGTTATTAGCATTATGGCAGGTAGTAACACTAACTGACTGTCCATGGTAAATACATTGGACACAGCCGAAAATTTAAAAATGAGTCTGTATCTGGCTTTCCATCGTGTTAATATTAGGACAGAGCCAAGGAAAGAATCAGGGTTGGGAATAGTAACTGATAGGAACT
>CAKZGI010000379.1 GCA_936914905.1 uncultured Trichormus sp.
CGTTGTCTTCAACAAAATGCTCAATTCAAGACATAATTTTTGACTTTATTTGATGCTGTGATCGTCCTTAATGACATCGATAGCCTCAAGCCCTAATTTGGTACTTTAGACAGAGAGTAGGTTTCAGCCCTTGATTTATTAGTTCATTCGTTCGCGTTGAAAGGGGTGGTCTGACGCACCCTACAAGAAATATTGAGTGTAACTACCTGTATAAGTCCGAATAATGTGTTTAATATCCCTTAACGCAGTGCTTGAGCTTGATCAGGTTGGGTTTGGAGAATATGCTAATCTAATAATATTAACAATACTTAATATTTCTTTCTATTATTTATGCAGACAGCTATAACACCTTTTACAACTCCAGTTCCCGCCCAATACTGGCAATAGCGGGGACATAACGTTTACTATGTACAAAGCGGAGAGAAATAACCCTAGCTTCCTCCCTTACTGTTAGTACATGGCTTTGGTGCTTCCACAGACCACTGGCGAAAAAATCTGACTGGACTGTGTGCAGATTTTCAAGTACTTGCTATTGACCTTTTGGGATTTGGACGGTCAGCAAAACCGAAATTACAGTACAGTGGTGACTTATAGCGTCACCAATTGCGAGACTTTATTAGTGAAGTTATTGGTGAAAAAACAGTAGTAGTAGGTAATTCCCTGGGAGGATATGCTTGTTTGTGTGTAGGTGCGGAATATCCTGATATTGTCGCTGGGGTAGTATTACTTAATAGTGCTGGGCCTTTTTCTGAACCGGAAGCGATACAAGCTCAAATTTAACCTCCTAAAAATCCTGTACAACAATTATTAGGTAAAACTGTCAAATGGTCTTTAAACAACTTTTATTCCAGGCTTTATTATTTCAACATGTGTGTCAAAGTTGGGTAATTCGTCGTACCTTAGAAAAAGTTTATAAGGTTTATTTAGACAAAACTGCAATTACTGATCAATTAGTAGCAGAAATTCAACGTCTGGCTTATGATCAAGGCGATTCAGATGTATTTGTTTCTATTTTTAGCACTCCCCAAGGGGAAAAAGTTGATGTTTCACTCAAGCGACTAACTTATCCTTTATTATTATTGTGGGGTGAAGCAGATCCTTAGATAAAAGCGCGGGAAGGTTATCAAAAATTCCATCAATATTATTCCCAATTAACAGAACATTTCCTCACTGCTGGTCATTGTCCCTATGATGAAGCACCTGAACAAGTAAACCCGATTTTACGTGATTGGGTGTTCTCTATTAATACAAGTGCATAGTTATCTCTTTGTGTCTGATGATTGGTAAAATAATGATAAATTAGTAAGAGTCATGGATAAGTTTGTTGAAAGCAGTTTAATTTGATTGCTTGGCTTGATTTTGGGGGTTGTTTTTCTTCTGTTTTACACCCCCTGAACGCTTACAAAAGATAAATACCGTAGGTAAATTCAGCACGGTGCTTGTAAACTATTGATTTTTCAATTGTTTCTTCAATTCTATAAGAATTTAGTATCCATATTAGAGAGAGAATACCACATTAGAGAGAGAATACCACCAAAAAGTAACTTTATTATGTTTTGGGGCCTTGATAAGAATGAGTGTGGCAGGTTGGGCGAGCACTTCATAACAAAAATACTCTATAGTGTCATGGAGAGATTCCAGGGAGTGGGGTTTGATATAGAAAGGAGAATTCAAAGCTACTGGATGATGATAATTTTATAACCTGTGAACAGATGGGAATTTTGCTAGCTAGTGTTTCGTACTTTTTTAGCGGGATTCAGTGCTTGAAGAAAATTCTTTTTACTGACTGGTTCACCCATAGTTTCTGTTAGCCTTCTCCATAGCTTAGAACCAACATCATTTTGAATATATGTATTGGCTAAATTAATTCTTTGGCAATATCGTCGTATCTTTTACCCTTCCAACTACCTTTTAAGACGATAAATTATAGATCAATAAGATAATTTTGCATAGATTGAAATACCAGCGCATTAACTAATTGAGCCAATAAAAATAGCACTATCAACAGGAGTAGGTCAAACAGGATAATTAATAGTAAAGCGAAAAGATAAACCGAAATTCTGTACTTCAATAAGTACCATAAATAAACTATACTTACAGGCAATTGAGAACTATAGTTCTTAAAAATCCAGTAGCCATGAAAATATAAATTATGCACGTCAAAGTTCCAGCTTTCTTATTGTGTAAAAAAAGCTAGTTAGACAACAATGTTTAATTTGAATTTTTCAATCACTTATGAAAATACAAGACTATGCAATAGTGAATTAGAGATTTGAAAAGTAGGAAAATAAATAATACTTTTGACAAGTTGTAGGTAGGAATTGGAAAATTCGACAACGTTCCTCTGTCAAGTTCAGAATCCTATGAACTCCTTGTGTATTCAGAAAATGAATACCTTAAAAACATACGCCAGTTGCCTCAAGTCGGGAAACCCACCCAACGCACTGGCTCTGAAATATCCAATAATTCTTGTCCTAGATTATTTAGGCAATTATTATACTCTCCATGCAAATGCAATGAGAATGCAATGAGGTTGAATCTAAATGGGAATATTTGGTTGCTACTCCATATTTTTTTACTACTTCTAAGGCAATTATTAGGAATAATTTAGTTAATCTATATTTGTATGGCTTATCCACTACTCTGCCTATTTTATCATCATTTAAATCTTCGGCTTCAATTCCCGCTCCTAATAAATTTTATATGGCTTTTTCACCAAAAATTTGAGGAAATAAATAGAATGGTCTCTATACAAAACCTAGTCCATTCAGAATGATTGCTTTGACTATTTCTCCTGTATTCACACTCTCTCTACTATCTATTAAGAATATCTCATTGATTTTTTCTGCAATTCCTATCTCATCTATTATTCCCAATTGCTCTAAGTTCTTACTCTCAAACTCTTCTTTTTGGTAATTCAGATTTTTGGGTATTTTTATTTAGTTCAGGCTCATTTACATTCATTTTCTCATCTTTTATCCTGAATTTATTGTCAATACTTACGAGTTCCAAGTTGTTAGCAACTTTTATTGTATTGTCTACAATTTTTATTGTATTGTCTATTTTTTTACTATTTAAATTATGTGTTTACTACGTAGCTTTTTGTATTTTTTTACATTTGTATTTGTACTTCATTTTGAAGTACGAAATCTGGGCTAAAGTAATTAGCCGCCAAAAATGCGATTATTGGCTTGATCAAGGATAGGCTTTTTTTAACATTAGATTTGCTGATGTGATCGCTCTTTCAAATTAAACTGATTTTCTGAGGGTGATCGCTATTTTGGAATAAATAATAAAAACAAAATAACAACTAAAAAATAACAACTAATTTAAAAATCTAAAAACCTGGTCAGGGTTGACCAGGTTCTAGCGGATTCAGAAGTTTCAAATTGTTAAGATTAAGTCAGTGATTGAAAGTCAATAACTAAGGTGGATACTAAAACAGACAAGTTCAGCATTTTTAACTTCAGCATTCTTTCGTTTTTCCTCTTAGGGATTTAGAGTGACTATCAATAACAGTCATAATGCCACTTTAAGCTTGAAGCTGTATATGCTAAAATTTGCTTGGGCTACTGACAGGGGACACTTATTTCATTGCCCGGTTGGTTGTTTTTGTTCTGTGTCCTTATGAATATAATCTAGCAAACCCTAATGTAAGATAATGTAAGATGTGATCGCTTGTTTACTAAAGTTAACTTTTTGTTTCATTTAGCAACATTGGGGACTGGGTAATAAATTTTTCCAATTACCAATTACCAATCACCAATCCCACATAATTCCTGTATTGTCCAAATGGTCGGTAACAATGCGGCCAATATTGTCTATTTGGGCAATTTCCGCGACTGAAAGTTTGATTTCTGCAGCTTTGGCGTTGTCTTTTGCTTGTTCGGGATATCTCGCACCGGCGATCGCATTTGTTTGGGGTTGGACAATTAACCACGCCAATGCTAACTGTGCTAAACTACAATTATGATTTTCGGCTATGGGTCTGAGTTGGTCTAATGCCTGTTGAGCGTGTTCAAAGTTTTCTCGTTGAAATAACCTATTTTTAGCTCGGTTATCTTCTGGATCGAATTTATGACCGGGTGTAAATTTACCAGTTAACAATCCTTGGGCTAGAGGTGAATAAGCCAATATAGAAATATTGTTTTCAATACAGTAGGGCATGGCATCTGTTTCTACATTCCGCCAAAATAAGGAATACGGTGGTTGTAAACTGTCAATAGTTCCATATTGGGCGGCTTCTACTATTTGTTCACGGGAAAAATTAGAAACTCCAATGGCACGAATTTTTCCTTGTTGTTTGAGGTGATTTAAGGCACTCATGGTTTCTTCTATAGGTACAATTTCACTGTTGAAAGAACCAGCAGGCCAGTGAATCTGGTAAAGGTCTATGTAGTCGGTTTTGAGATTTTTCAGCGAACGTTCACAAGCTTCAATCACTTGTTGATATTTGAGATGATTGGAAAAAACTTTTGTGGCATATTCGACGCGATGGCGCACATCAGACAAAGTTTTAGCTACATTCTGTTCAGAATGTCCATTACCATAAACCTCCGCAGTATCTATGGTTGTAATTCCGGCCTCGTAAGCAGCACGAATGGTTTTAATAGAGTCAGCATCTTCAATTCCCACCCACATTCTTTTGCCAGCTTGCCAAGTTCCCATCAGAATGGGTGAGATTTGGACGTTGGATCTCCCCAGTGTTCGTTTTTGCATAGTTTTTCTCTACTTCTTTTCCCTGGTTAGTGTGAAAAAGCAAAAGGCAGGAGGAAAGCTTGTTTTGGAAACTAAATATTTATTTCCTCCAGTCTCCACTAGTTTTACATTTTAACCGTCTTAAACTTAAATAAAATCAGAGTTACAGTAGATGCTCATGGAATTGACTACCATTTTTCATGCTCTTAAAGAATGGGCGGTAGCCGTAAATGCGTTGGAAAGCGGCCAAACGATTATGTTACTTCGTAAGGGCGGTATTCATGAACGAGGAGGACGCTTTCAGCTTGCACATCAGCAGGTTCTGCTCTACCCTACTTATGAGCATCAGCAATCTTTTATGCTCAAGGCGGAGTATGTAAATCTTGTCTGTCCAGTCACATCAGGATGGCATCCAGAAACAATTCGCATCGGTAGTTGGGCGGAAATTACAGATATTTTGCCAGTTGCGGATGAGTCTATTGTCAGTGATTTACTAATTTTCAATATTTGGAACGAGTATTTTATTAGCGATCGCCTAAAATGGAAAGCACGTCAGCCTTTATATATTCTCTTGTTACGTACTTACAAACTACCCCAAGCACAGTATATTCCTTATTTGCCTGAATACGGTGGTTGTAAGTCTTGGATTGATTTAGATCAACAAGTGAGTTTACAAGGCTCTCAACCAGTTTTATCTGATGCTGTTTATGGTCAGTTAGTTGAGACTATTCGCGGAATTATTGGCGATCGTTTGTACGCCACGTCTTGTTAAGCAGGAGTTGGGGTAAAGCAAATACGGAGAAAAGTTTGAGAGTTTAGTATTGAATTTCTTTTACCCCACACCAGCAATAACCTGGCCAATATCTTCAGGAGTTGCACCTGTGGCTAACATTGCCCGAATCAACGATTCAATTGAGACTGAAGAATCGCTACTTTCAGTGGAATTAGACCTCTTGCAGAATTAATTTTATGTTAAAATAGGGGGTTGTTTTTGTTTTAGCCGAAAGTTAGAGTTACACGGTTATGTTTGAATTAGCGAGCCCAAAGAACACCAAAAATACATAAGATCTAAAGCTCTCTATCATACTACAGAAACGATTTTGCAAGACGTCTATTTATTTGTTGGGTTTCATTTCATTCAACTCAACCTACAGCTAACTGAACATTGCACCATATCACATTACAATAGTGTGACTTACATACTTTACATACTATTATTGCTGTTGACGATGATTCGACCGACCACACTAAATGACACAAACGCGCCAATCGCGATCCGACCTGACCTCCAGAGACAAGGACGCGGTGGTAAACTTCTGCACTTGAGGGGGCGACTAGCAAGGTGAAACCATTACAGGACAAAGGTTTTACGTGATAGACCCCTTGAAAAAATTGATAAGAAAACGGTGCTTATTGACAATTAATTGTGCAGTTATCAGGCGGTCACGTCAGCATAAACCCTGAAGATACGAAGAGAATGGTCTTATTAATCGAACAACTCATCAGTTTTATTCCCAATCAGTGGATATTTTATCAGTAGGGTCTAAAGGCTATAATCCTTATACAGGAGCTTTTTAGGTTCTTTGTCGCCCCCTCAACTTCTGCACTATATTGAACAAACGTTGACGGCAGGCGGTGGAGGGATGCTACTGATGAAACATCAGGACTCCCGGACTTTGAATGCACACGGGTAATCTACGCGAAGTGTAGCTACGAGCAGGAAGCACGCACCTGCAACTTCTACATGGCGAGTGATGATAAAATCTTATTTCGCAAAGTTTTGAATGCAGAGGGGAGTGTCAAATGAATGAAAAACTCCAGATGGAAAAAGACAAGCTCCAGGTAAGCGATTATATCAAGATAAATCAAGAAACAGAAAACGAAAAAGTTCTATGTTCTCATTGTCAGCGCACTGCTACGAACGGGATTAAATGTAAAGGTATTTGTGTGGCTGACAATGACTATTAAAAAATGAATTCTATCGCTTAAGAAATAAATGAATTCTATCGCTGCAAAAATGCCTCTATTCTGAAACCCAGTAAGTACCAGAAGTATTAGTAACCAACCTCACTTTCTGGTTGACAGTAATAGGTAGACCACAATCAGAATTTCTCTGTACGACTTGCTTGCCACCAAGGAGAGTTCATCGCGGTATTAGAAGGAAGGAATGAGAGGCTGTTGTTTTGTTGCTGTATAGAGGAAAGATTGTAAAATTATACTGTTGGTGCTACTGGTTAAACCCAAGACTTGAGGGTATACGAATTAATTGCACAGCTAAAATAGCTCCAAATGTAGATATAGATTTTGGTTATACTTGGAGTACAGTTCGGAATTGAGATACTGCTTATCATCGATTTGGCAATCAAACTTTTAAGAGTCAGTTGCAGATAAAATGTTAAAACAAGGGAATAGGAGATAGGGGAGATAAAGAAGCTTATCTGAATTTTATTCGAGAATATGGAAAAGATACAGGAATACAAAAGTATTAAGGGTAAAGGATTAAGGGTAAAGGGTAAAGGTTTTTTCTTTACCTTTACCCTTAATACTTTGATTTTTAACCGATTAGTGTTGAGATGGTATTCACCATTTAGCCAACATTAGCTAACAGGAATTCGCGGGTTTCTGCTTTTCTGACTGTTACCTGACTATCATCATCAACATCGACAATGGCTGTATCACCTTCAAGGATCTGACTAGATAAGATAGCCTCAGCTAAAGAATCTTCTAACAGACGCATAATAGCCCGACTTAAAGGTCTAGCACCGTAGCTTGGGTCATAACCTTCTCTGACAACCAGTTCTTTGAAGCTTTCTGTTACTTCGAGTTTAATTCCTCGGTCTTTTAAGCGGTTAGCAACATCACGCAGCATGATTCCGGCGATTTGCTTAACTTCTTCTTTATTCAACTGGGTGAAGACGATAATATCATCAACACGGTTGAGGAATTCAGGACGGAAATAAGCTTTCAGTTCTTCATTTACCAAGTTACGGATACGGTTATAACTAGCGTCGGCTTGATTATCAAATTCGAAGCCTAAACTCATACCGCCTTTCTCAATTACCTTAGAACCAATATTGGAAGTTAAGATGATTAAGGTGTTCTTGAAGTCCACTTTCCGACCTTTAGCATCGGTGAGGTGTCCGTCATCCAAGATTTGCAGCAGCATATTAAATACATCAGAGTGCGCCTTTTCGATTTCGTCGAAAAGTAGCACTGTGTATGGTTTACGTCTTACTGCTTCTGTAAGTTGTCCGCCTTCGTCGTAGCCTACGTAACCTGGAGGTGAACCTATAAGTTTGGAAACATTATGGCTTTCCATGTATTCGGACATATCCAGGCGAATCATGGAATCTCCTGCACCGAAGAAGTAAGCAGCTAGGGCTTTGGCCAGTTCGGTTTTACCCACTCCTGTCGGACCTGAGAAGATAAAGCTGGCGATGGGACGGTTAGGATTCTTTAAGCCGACACGGGCGCGACGCATGGAACGAGAAACGGCTGCAACCGCTTGTTCTTGACCGATGAGGCGTTTGTGCAGGGTGTCTTCTAGGTGCAGTAGTAACTCTGATTCTGATTCGGTGAGTTTGTTAACTGGGACACCTGTCCAAGAGGCAACGATTTGGGCGATGTCTTCTTCGTCAACTATCGCTTTGACTGTTTGTAGGTTATCTTCTAAGTCTATTTTGGCTTGAAGTTCTAGTTCTTCCTGATTGAGTTTACTAGCTTTACCAAAATCCTGAACTCTGATAGCTTCTGCTTTGTCTTTGCTGATGTTTTTGAGTTGCAGTTTGATTTCTTTATTGTTGATGATGCGGGAGTGACGTAAACGCACACGAGAACCGGCTTCATCAATTAAGTCTATGGCTTTGTCGGGTAGGAAGCGATCGCTAATATATCTATCCGATAACTGTGCTGCTGCTACTACAGCTGCATCAGAGATGGTGACTTTATGATGTTGTTCATAACCACTACGCAACCCATAGAGAATCTCAATGGTTTCTTCTACAGAAGGTTCTCCCACTAAAATTGGTTGAAAACGCCGTTCTAAAGCCGCATCACGCTCAATGTGTTTACGGTATTCATCCAAGGTGGTTGCGCCAATACATTGGAGTTCACCTCTTGCTAAAGCTGGTTTGAGGATGTTAGCTGCATCTAAACCGCCTTCTGTACCACCTGCACCGACTAAGGTGTGGATTTCATCTATCACCAGGATGATATTGCCTTCTGAGCGAATTTCATCCATGATTTTTTTCAGGCGTTCCTCAAAGTCTCCACGGAAACGAGTTCCAGCTACTAGTAAACCCATGTCCAGACTTATGACTTGCTTGTTAAACAGCACTTCTGGTACATCTTGGTTAATTATACGTTGGGCTAAACCTTCTGCGATAGCAGTTTTACCAACACCTGGTTCTCCAATCAAAACCGGGTTATTTTTGTTGCGACGACCCAAGATTTGCACCGTGCGCTCAATTTCCTGTTGACGACCAACCACAGGATCAACCTTGCCATCCTGAGCCATTTTGGTCAGATTTCTACCAAACTCTTCTATACTTAAGTTTTGGTTGCGCTTAGAACCGCTTCCACTCCCTGCGAAAACAGTTACATCGTCACCCAAACGACTAATAACAGCCGCACGGATACCTTGCAACTCAACGCCCAAATTTTGTAGAACTTTGGCCGCCACTCCTTCCCCGGCTTCGGTTAAACCTAACAATAAATGTTCAGTGTTTATGTAGTTGTGTCCAAGACTATGAGCTTCTCTAAAAGATTGCTCAAACAGACTTTTTACTTTTGGTGTAAAAGGAATTTCCGGCGGAACAAAACCAGAACCCCGACCAATAATTTTCTCTACTTCCCGACGCGCATCTTTCAGGGTAACACCCAAGTCAGCTAGCACTTTCGCAGCCACTCCGGTTCCTTCTCCCATTAAACCCAGGAGAATTTGTTCAGTGCCTACGAAATTGTGTCCCAGGCGGCGTGCTTCTTCCTGAGCTAACATAATTACCCTAATGGCTTCGGACGTGAAGTGTTCAAACATAGCGGGTTCTTGCTCCCTTGCTGCTTGGACTTTGAGTGAGATAAAGTTCACCCTTATCTAAAGTTTTTTGTATTTTCCTAAAGATAATGTATCTTTATTTAAAATTAGATCACAGTGGTGAGAGCCGTATGAGCTAGGGTGTAGTTGCCGTCATGAGTCGTTGTGCAGAATTAAAAATGAAAACTTAAAACTTCAAAACGCTTATGACCTAAACTTTTAGCCTATTTTGGCTTCCGGTATTTTGATGACCGCTTTCGTGTACTAGATAGACAGTTAAGCCTCTAAGCTTGATGAATCTAAATCCTATCAGTTGTAATAATTATGACAGAATATTCAGCAAGTAAAGACCAACAACATCCTCTTTACAATCGAGATCGCCCCTTTATTAATATTTTACTCGCTCAAGAGGCTACAGACTACAATTTAGCAGAATTGGCTAGATTGAGAATTCGCTATCAAGGCTTCCCAGGCGCACGGGACATCCAGAACGACCTAAATAAAGTTTTGCAACGCTGGGGTTTAACCGAAGGTGAACTTTTCACCAAAACCCGTCAACTGCATGACATTGGGGGCATTTACAAAAGTCGCGGCAAAAAAGACGAGGAAGATTGGAATTAGTTATTTAGTCATTGGGCATTGGTCATTGGTCATTGGTGATTTGTTATTCTCCCCCTGCTCCCTGGGCATTGGTCATTGGTCATTGGTGATTTGTTATTCTCCCCCTGCTCCCTGGTCCCCTGCTTCCCCAACAGGAGTTGCGGGTGGTGTAGATATTTCTAGATCTAACTGAATTACATCAGCTTTTTCAATTGGGGTGGGGGTAATAAATTCTGGTTGTTCTACTTCAAATTTTTTGAAGGGGATAGAAGTTAAGAGTTCTGGCTGATTCATAGATGCTTTGAGAGAGTCTAAGGTGACAGCTACCTTTCCTTGTTCCTGCATATCCTGTGTAGAAGATACCAATTTACTCAGACCGTTCACCAATTGCAGGAGATTTTTGCGAAATTGAGGATCGCCTGTTAATTCATCTAAATCAGATGTAATTTTTTGGGTGTTTTCAAATGTCACTCTGGCAGCATCTAGGGTTTGTTGAAGTAAGACAATATTTTTAGGATTATTTAAGGTCTTGGATGCGTCTTTTAAATTAGTTGAAGCTTCCGCAGCGTTAGCAGACAAAAGTTCTAAATTTTTCAATAATCCCCCTTCAGTTAAACGATGAACCCCAGGTGATAAACTGCTAACTGTCTGACGCAGTTGGTTACTAGTTTGAGTAATATTATTTAAAGTCCTAACTAGGGACGAACGGTTTGTTGTAAACAATTCATCTAAATTATTCAACAAACTACCTCCTTGTTTTGCAGTTTTACTAAACTCGCTGGCTGTTTCACCTAATTGACCTACAGTTTTAGATGTAGTTGTAGTGAGTTCATTTGTAGCTTTTTGGATGGTGACAGCAGTATTAGAAAATGTGCCGATTTGCCCTTTAAAGCTTTTGCTCACACTCTGGAGTTCTCGACTGAGGTTAGCAACACTAGAAGCTGCATCAGCAGAGGTTACTAACAAGCGATTGACGTTTTGATAAAATTCCCTGTTATTATATTGAGCTGCAAAATCAGATGATTGACGAATAAGTTCATCAAAGCTGATACCAATTTGACCTTTTAATGTACTGGTTTGATTACAAATAATCAGACTGGGATTACAATCTTTGTCTAAGGGTTTAGCAATATTAGTTCCCGTCGCTACGTTGGTTATTGGGGTAATATCAATAATACTTTCGCTAATTAATCCAGTTTGACTGGCTTGAATTTTAGAATCTGCGGGAATTATCAAGTTAGGATCGTTTATTTCAATTTCTACAGCAACAGCATTGACTCCGGTTTTAATATTGGAAATACTACCAACTTTTACACCACGATAACGAACCGGTGCACCTTTTTGCATTCCCCCAGCGTTAGCAAATTCCACCACAGCCTTATAATAACTGCGTCCAGGGGTGATTCTATTTAACCACAGGAGAATTATTCCAAATGCTCCTAAACCCAGTAAAAATAATAATCCCACTGAGCCTTCTCTAAAAGTTCGTGTAGACGTGAAGCCGCTAATTAGACTTCGCATTTTTTCGCGCTCCATAAAACTAGTCCTAATTTGTGATACCAATTGGAAAAATGAATGCGGTAGATGTAAGCATAAAAACCTTCTACAACAGGAAGTATCTCACAATCTAAAATCCAAAATCTAAAATCTAAAATAGTATCAACCAACTACTTGAATGGGACCATTTATACTTCCACTCATAAATTGTCTGATCAACGGATGATCTGTATGATCTATTTCACTTACTTTACCTTGCCATTGCACCTTACCTTGATAAAGAAATATCAACCTGTCGGCTGTGCGTCGAATAGTACTTTCTTGGTGGGTAACAATGCAGTATGTGCTACAGACATCTTGTATAGATTGTAAGCTGCGGATTAAATCTTCAATTACTGTTGAGGCGATAGGATCAAGTCCGGCTGTGGGTTCATCGTACAATAATACTTCTGGACTGTCTGCGGGATGATCTGGATTGGACATAATCGCACGAGCAAAACTGACCCGTTTTCGCATCCCTCCCGAAAGTTCTGAGGGGTATAGATGACAAGTTCCTGGTAAACCCACCATATCTAATTTTTCGTTGACAAGTTGGCGAATGCGTGATCGCTCTAATTTTGAGTTCTGATACAATGAGAAACCAACATTTTCTTCTACTGTCAACGAATCAAATAAGGCCGCTTGCTGAAATACCATCCCAATACCTACTGTATCAGCACCATCCTCAATTAATCCATCTCGCTTTTTCCCTTGGATATAAATTTCTCCGACATCGG
Organism: uncultured Trichormus sp.; assembly: GCA_936914905.1. Classification (GTDB taxonomy): domain Bacteria; phylum Cyanobacteriota; class Cyanobacteriia; order Cyanobacteriales; family Nostocaceae; genus Trichormus_B. The sequence continues at coordinate 12,604 of CAKZGI010000379.1, forward strand.
GTTGTAATAAACCAGCTATGATTCTTAAAATTGTCGATTTACCAGTTCCTGAAGGGCCAATAATCCCTATCGCTTCCCCTTTGTAAATTTGCAAATCAACATCATCTAAAACCTTATTTTTACCAAAGGCTTTAGAAATTCCTTTGAGTTCAATTAATGGTTCGGTCATTGAAATATGTAATTACTACTAGGTTAAAGTCAAGAATTAGGGTTGTAGGGGGTTAGGGTGTAAGGGGTTAGGTACACCCTATTTATTTAGCTGTAACACCTACAAGTGGCATTATCCTCATTTTGTGTGGAGTCTGTAAACCTTCTCCTCTACTCTCCTAGTATCTCAATCAGAATAATCCAAATGGAAAGCCAGACACAGAGTACTTTGTAAATTTTCAGACGTGTCTATTTAGTAACTGCAGTTTCCAAGTGCGGTTTTGTTATTCCTCTGCTTTGACGAACTCTAAAAATGCTTCTAACTCCTCTGGAGTCAGTTGATACAAGGGATTGGCACTATTTGATACCCAAGTTGAGTTGTTCTGAATTTACTCAACTACTTGCAGTAATATCCATTCCTGCATACCAGTGAGAGGATATGCTGCATCACAACGAATAAACACTGTTTGCAAATTGGCTTCTATCTCATTTGGATTCATAGGCTAATAGCAAGTGAGTATCTATTCTTAGAATTATTACAAAGTAAAATTCAACTATTACAAAGTAAAGTTCAACTCTTTAATTCTTTAAGCGTAAATTTTACATTCTCTGATGTTAAAAGTTGCGTATACTTTATTCTAAAGTTATTGTGCGCTTTATGCAATTACGCTCACTCACACTGATATTTATTTCTGGACTTATTGTTTTTCTATCCTGGGTTTTCACTCCCCCGGCTCAAGCTTTGACAAAAATTAAACTATTTGATGTCTCGTATAAAGATTGCCCACCAGAATTAGCTAAAGGTGCTGTTATTAGTAGTGGTTCAGCAGCTGCTAATTGCTTTATAGTCATTGGTAAAGCAGAAAATGGCACTTATAAAACAGTTTATGACGCAGATATCTTTGGACGCATCTATGATGCCAACAATGATCCCATATTACAAAACCGCACTCGTTTAGGTTCTATTCCTGAAGTACCACCTGGTGTTAGCAATTTTGAGTTAAGAATTTCTGTTCCTTTAAACCAACCTATTCCATTGAAACTGAAGCAGTTTAAAGCGTCTGGGTTTAGCGGTCAAGTGCGAAGATAAGTTCATTCAGGATTTTGTAGAGACGCTTTTTATTTTAACGTCTCTACAAAGTGAAATATTGGATTAGTGGTTAAAATCCCTGTCCTAATGGTAGACGACTCAGGCCTGCCAGAAAACTTCCAGCTAAATTGAGTGCTAGGAAGGCTAAGATGGGCGAAAAATCCATACCACCCAATGCGGGGATAATTGAACGAAATAGATTGAGATAGGGGTCACTAATCTGGCTCAAAGCTGCAAATGGTTGGTTATACCAGTTGATTTGGGGAAACCAGGTCAGTAACACCCGAATAATTAGCAAGTAGCTATAAATTTGGACAAAGGTTGCTAGTGTCGTAATCAGTAAATTCATGGATGGGTTAGTTTTCTGCTAAAAGTTAAACGCAGTCTTATTCTATTGATTTTAATAGAGGTAATGTCATCCCGCCTGCAAATGGCAGCTACATCTACCAAAATAGGTTTTTCGTCATGAAACTGCTGCTATTTAGGAGTCTTGGGAGAGAGAACGTTCTACTGACTGGGATGAGGTGCCATTGATATTCCCTAACTGGTTACGGACATCATCAATTGTGGTATTGAGTTGAGCAATTTTATCTTCTAGTGATTGCCGTGCCGTTTCCATTTCTAATCCCTCATTAGCTACGGCTCTCATTTGCCTTCTTCTTGCTGCTACTTTATTGGCTTCAAGGGAGCCATTATTAATTTCTTTCTCTTGATCCATCGCATCTCGACGAGATGCCAGCACAGCACCCAAAACCCCACCAACTACACCACCAACAATTGTTCCAAGTAAAAAACCACTACCAAAACCATCTCGCTGACTCATATCTTTACCGCCTTCCAGAAGTCTGCACACTTTCTTTTGTATTTAAGCTATCTTCCTGTTCTTTCTGAATCCTAGCTTAAGTCCCAAAGATACGATCACCAGCATCTCCCAATCCCGGCACAATAAACCCCTGTTTGTTGACTGTTCCATCAATAGTGGCGCTGTAGACTGTTAGACCAGGATAAGCTCCACTCAATTTTTGCAAAGCTGGTGGAGCAGCTACCACACACACAATTCTGATCAACGCTGGATCAACACCTCTTTGTGTCAATTCTGCCATTGCTGCCATTATAGACCCTCCTGTAGCCAACATTGGATCGGTAATTAACACCCTTGTTTCTGGATCAAATTTGTCTGGCAGTTTATTTAAATAACAAGAGGGTTCTAAAGTTTCTTCATTTCTTACCAAACCCAAATGATAAATTTTCGCCAAGGGCAGCACCGTCTGCGCTCCCTCTAATAACCCTAACCCAGCCCGAAGAATCGGTACAACTGCCATAGGTACTTGTGGATCAATCAAAGTCGCTGGACAGGCGGATAAGGGACTCTCAACGGCGCTTTCTTGCGTTGGCAACCAATCTCTTGCCGCTTCATAAGTTAACCATCGTCCCAACTCAGTAATGGCAGAACGAAATAATACTGAAGGTGTAGCCACATCACGAGCTACTGCCAGCCAGTGCTTGATTAGGGGATGGGGTGGAACATAAACAAGCAATTGTTGAGTCATAGCCAGAAATGGGCTGCTTTTAATTATATTAGGAACTGAACAACCATCATACTCTTTTCAGATTATGGCTGATACCAATTTTGGATTTGAGATTTTAAATTGGGCTACCAAGTAATGCTGCTGCCAATTTGATTTCTAGTGATCGCAATTTTTATTGCCAAATATTTTCATTAATAGTTGACATATATTCTCAACCGAGGCTATACTGCTATACAGTGTTCTCCTCTCTTTAAAGGATCGGCAGACGGGATTGGCCAGCGGTAGCAGGCTTGTCCCTCTTTTTTGTAAGTATTAAGTTATGAAAGGGGTGTAGGATGTGGGGAACGCCCTAATTAAAATTAGGGGTTTCAAATCTGGACGTTGTATTTTCGGCTTTGCGCGTCTGGAACTACATTTTTTCTTCTCCATTACAGGACTTACGCAACTGGCATATTAGTAGGGTGCGTCAGACCTCTAAATTGGTTAGTAAAACCAAATAAACAAGACATATACTAAGATACTTTTAACCCTAATCCCTGTTCCTTATTTCCAGTTGTGATGAATTACGAATTATTTGATGTTATTGTTATCGATTCTTGCATTGGTGGTTTAGTAACAGCTACCCAGTTAGCAGCAAAAGGAGCTAAAGTTTTAATTCTGGAACGTTATCTAATTCCCGGTAGTAGTGCTGGATATTTTCAAAGTCAAGCATATACATTTGATGTTGGTGCATCAATGATTTTTGGATTTGGGAAAAAAGGGACAACCAACTTACTCACCTGTGCCTTAGAAGTAGTTAATGTCAACCTAGAAACGATTCCTGATGCCGTACAGATTCACTATCATCTGCCTAAGGATAGTTGATTAAATAACCAGTAACTCTGGTTAAGGGGTGTAATTCCATTGGGGCAAGAATTCATCAACAACAAT
>CAKZGI010000380.1 GCA_936914905.1 uncultured Trichormus sp.
AATGTGGAAAAAATCTTGACATTGGTAGTTTTCGTAAGGATGCTCTGATTGATGTAAGTAGAACTTATGAGGAACAAAAGGTAAGTCAAGAAGGAGAGCACAATCTGTTGCATGATCATTCAAGCAAAAGTGTTGATGCTGGTGGTACTAGCACTTTTAAGAAAGAGAAAAAGAAAAAGAAGAATCGTGGAAAGAAACAGAGACAGAAGATGATGATAGATGTTGCACAAGAAGAGGTACAAGAGATTGGAAATTTTTCTTTGGAAGCCTCAAAACATCCCTCAATTGTTCCTGGACGAGAGACAACAAAAGGAGGTTCACATGCTGGTAGCTGTCCCTATCCTTTTACCTCATCAGGAAGTATGTTGCAGAGGAAGATTAAAGAGCAATACGATGAACTAGTGCGATCAAATGCATCCAAGACTTTAACTCTTTCTCAGGTTAGATCACATCCCATCACAATAATCTCATTTTAAATTGAATCGTGTAGAAACAATGCAATTATCATTTGCTCATTAATGATAATTTTAAGTTGATCATCTAAGCATTAGTTCAATATCATTTCCTTGGATGGCTGAGAAATTGGCACATGTTATGCTATTGTGTGTTGGCCTTTTGCCAAAGGTATGTTAGGAAGTTACAACGGTGCTGCTCAAAATGACATTTCCCTTTCCTTTTATTAGAACTGGCTCCTGTCGTGCATTTAGATGATCACTCATCTTATCAGGATACACGCGAAGATGTTTCACAGTATATATGATAAAATCAAACCCATCTCTTTTGTGACATGCATTTCTTATCACTTTTCTGTATTAAGCTTTATATTGCGAAGTTTATAATGGTAATGAGTGACACATACTGGCTTTGCATGCTGTTTATTGTGTTCATGCACTGAAAGTTTCATGGCTTCGAATTGGTATCAAACAGGTGGGGCGCTTTACAACTTGTCTAGTGGAAACCAAGGCAACTCTACAGCAGAAGTAAGCAGAAATGAGCATGTTATTTTTGGTGTGTTATTTGGCTGTCTAAGATTTGAGTGAGATGATAGGATATGGGATGTCTTAAAATGCTTTCCCATAGTAGTGGCATATAAGACCCAAAGAGTTACTACTTGATTTCATGTTACATTCCATCCATAGAGAAAATGGAGGAACCTGATAGAGTTCACTAAACATATTAAGTAACCTAGTTGTGAGAAAGCTACCGCAGAAATATTTCACATGTTTGTGGTTAATGAGGGTAATCAATGCCATTCCAAAGCTGGAGTGCCCGAAGATAGTACTAGGGATATTCTTTTAAAATGTATCTAGCTTGCAATTTAAGTCTGTTCTCTTGTCAAAATATTCTCAGTTGCCTTCTCTTCTTGAAGTATCGTTCTATTATCTAGAAAGGTAACTTTTATTGTCGAGGTGAGGCAGGAGTTGGAAAGCCCTGATTCCTCCCCTGGTTGAGTGAACTCATGGTAAACTCCTGTGAAGGTATGCACTGGTTTAGAACTCCTAGTCATACTGTCTGCACATCGGTTGGGCTCCCAAGACACTGTTGATATTTTTCCCTCTTCAGTAGTAATATAGAGATGGAAAATGTTCCAGAGCGCAATCCTCTGAAAATAGGCCAGACTCTGTCTCTCTACAGTTAACTGCACAAATCATGCACAAGAATGCATGAATAACTAAAAGTGTAGTTAATAGATGATATCATGTTAAACTACAGCATGGGCAGAATGATGTTAGCTTTGAATCTAGTATACTCGCACCAATACTCTTCTAAACATTAAGGTCAATGTCGAGTCTTCTAAACCCTGATTTTTAGCATCTGAGATCTCTGAATTGTAGGGAAATATTCGCCCGCATTTTCATCATGACGGTTCTTTATCACCACATCTATTATAATGATTTTTTAAATACATGCAGAATTTGGTAGAGTTTGTAATATCGGCTGAGTAAGCTCCATGTTTAAGGAGTGTAGCTGAATAAACAGAGATCCTAACAAGAATCACAAAATTTATTTATTTTTGTAATTTTTATAAAACCTGTTTTCTGCTCTTCGTTAGTTTTTCTTAGAGCTCGCTAAAAATCTTTTCCAAAGTCCTCTTCTTTCTCTCTTACTATTGGCATGGCATATACCACAAAATGTTGAATATGTAAAATGAAGGATAGTTGAGCTGGTAAATAACCCACTGTTCTGGCCTCGTTGCGGCCTGATCTAATCTGGCCCATTCGTCCCTAATCTATCTGATATGAGAGATAGGACCCTCACCGTAAATTGAGTATAATTAATAAGAATGTATGTAATTCTAATCAAAATAGAGTTTTTTTACTTGTTGTTCATACTGACTTGTGGAAATGTCCAGGTCGGAATTAATACAAAGGAAATTTACTATTGCTAAATCTTTGTTATCCAAAGCAGACAAGTCTTCATTCGATCGCCTATGTGGGCAGGTTGTTTTCCTGCCATCTTTCACATTTCAATTCAATATATTTGACGTTGCTTTAAACATAATCCTCTTTCCTTCTCTGAATTCAGATTTACAGTCTTGAGATGGAGCAGAAAAAACTGGAGGAAGATACAGTTGTGTACAATCGTTTACAAGAACAATTGAAGCTATCTCCTGCATATAAGAAGGTGAAATGATTTAGGTTTATGTCTATTGAGACGATAATTCATTCATAAGTTACCAAATACTACTTTCTTTTTCAAGAGACTGATATGTAGATAATGTCAACATGCATCCCTGCCACTGCAAGTAAATGGAAGTCATCTCTGTCTCAATGAATGCAGGAGATACCAGTTCTACAAACACAAAGGCACATATTGCCGTGCTATATATGTTTTCTGTATACCATCTCTATAGTGTAATCATGAGAGAATATTGATAATCGCCAAGAGAAAGAACTCCCTACCCAATGCTACATAATTTCTCTGGATACCGATTTAATGATTATTAGGCATATGTTGTGTGCTTGGACATCAGTTTTGAGGGGATGATTTTGGATCATATATTTGTGTTACATCTATAGACAGTACGCTAGAAGCACAAGATATGATACATTCTTTTACCCATGACTGTTTTATCTGCTGTTGTGTGTGTCAGTCTTTGGATAAGGTCTTGGTTTCCTCGTATGTAAGTTATCGTTTCTGTTATTTCATTCTTTGTTCATGGATTGCACATTGCAATATAACCTACTTAAAACAGTTTTTTTCAAATAATTAGATCTTATTGCATTCAGTTAAGTACACTCCTAAACAGCCTTCTGCATTCATAATCATCCTTTGGTATACACACGCACACACAGATTCTTATAGGTTGTCAATGTCTTTGCTTTCGCAGATGCTCGAGTACGGTCAGGCTCATTTTGAGCTGCACCCTCGCACTGGACAACTGATAGAGAATTTGGAAACTGAGGACATGGAGATGTCGTTTGAAGAGTTTTTGGCACAAGAAAAGAAGGATACATTTTGGTAATGAATTTTGTTACCTTATTCATATTTTATGGTTTTTAGTAACTTTGGAAGTAGATAGACCTTGAGTATTTTCTCTGTTTAATGTGATCCAAAGTGAGTTTTATTTCTACAGGCAAAAGAAGCATGGCTTAGTGAAATCAACAGTGCGTGTACGGTAATGTATTCATAGAAAAGGAAATGATATGTTTCATTAAACTGAAGATGTAATAATACTGTATCGGAGCCACATGAATGTTGGTGCTTTAGCCAAGCCCTAGTGTACATACATATAAAATGATTCACAAGAGAGCTTGGTTGGCCATCTTTTGCTATTCTTGGCTCATCCCATGAACCTAATTTGTGTGTAAATGTCAATGGGTCAAGTTGATAGGGAAGTTGCAGAATCATATGTTTTAGGTCAAAAGTGATACTGGTGCTACACCTGTTTTTAAGAAAATGTTTCCAATGGTGTTTTTTCATGAAGCAAAGAACGGTGTTCAATAATTTGGGTGTATGGAGACCTGCCATCAAATGGTTTCAAATCATCTTTCTTTCGAAAGTACTTGGCGTTTATGGCCAGTAACAGCCACCTATATTTATGTAAATGCCCTTAAAAGTATTAGAGCCCCTCTAAAAACCGTGCACAAATGAACATACTTCCCAATATAGAACTGAATTATATTAGATCCACCTACATGTTAAATGTTATTAAGTAGAATGAAGATCACAGTGTAATAGAAGTGCTTTGTTTTAAAAAGGTGAGATTATTTCAAGGAAGTCCTTTATTTGGTTTGGTTGTTTATTGGGTAGCATGTAGTGAGGTGCATTGGGTAATTTTGAAAGAATTTCATTGGTGCATTTTGAAGATTTTCCAAATAACATTTGGAAAAGAAAATATGTGCAGTTATCTCTTTTTCTAGATTATATATAGGCAATTTGATAAACAAAGAAATGGATTAGGTGATGAAACCAAGGTAGAAATCACATCTTCAGGGCTTTCGGGTTCTAGTTCTCCCTTTTCAGCTGTATAGAAGAACTTGAGCTAGAAACGGTAAATACTTCTAATTCTCCCTTTTATGCTCCACTTTCATCCCACTTTGTACTTACCATGGAAAACACTAGCACCATTTTCGATGTCATCATCAACAAATGGTTTCTCTAGAACTTTTAACTTACCCTTGTGTATGAGGCATCTCCTTTTCTAGTATCCATCTCTTGTTCTATATGTCATGTGACGTGCTATATATACTTATACCATTGAAAACAGAACACATCATCGGATGTGACAATTTCCCTCATAGTTCAACTTCCTTCCCTAGTAGTTCAAGTTCCTTGGGTATCGAGCATCATCCTTTCTAGTTCATCGTTTCCTAGTACCTCAATTTGGCTCATTGGAAATGTTCTGTCATAGGATTTACCAATGACATTCCTTCTAACACCATAAAATGTAGTTATGAGCTTCAAAATGGGAATGAGCTTGAAAGAAAATGGGGCTGCTATGCATTGTGTGTATTGATAATGGTAGAACCGGAGAAAATAAAGATTCTTCATAAACTTTGAAAGCAACCATACATATTTTTGACCAAGAACGCTATATAACCAAATCTAACGATTAAGATCACCTAGCATACGATTTATGCTGCGAATACTGATTCCTGTCAAGTTTCGCCATAGTTCAGATGCCCTCATTCAGCCAACATTCTCCTCATTCAAATGATTAGAAGCTCTCCTATTGTAGCCTACCTTTGGTTTTGTAAGAATTATCAGTCAAATACAAAGAAAGCCACGTAAATTTAGTTATGTTGATTGGTTAATTCTGTGTACAAATGCACAAGTAAACAGTTGTTAGTGATGTTCCTTGGTTGAGACATATTGTCTTTGCATGTACTTTCTAAAATAAGGCACGACCCTTGAATTACAGAATAAATTGATTAATTGGGTTTTATTGTTCCTTGAATAGATAGACTATTTACTTCTTTGGTAGAATCAAGTAAGCAGTCATTATATCTTCTGATTATATATTCTTGCCACAGAAGATATGCTAAATTAACTTGGAGCTGGTTTGATGAGGAAGTCTGCCCACATTCTGACGTTAAGTCTATGATGAGGTGATGCTTGGACTTGATTTGGATCAATGGTTTGCTTTTGAAGATGTGATTGCATTCACTTCATGTGTGTCTGGTTTGTGCCAATGAAGTGATGCTTGACTTCGGTTTGGATCGGTACTGGTTATAACGGTTTGGTTTTGAGCTTCTAGTATGTCCTGGTTTGCAGCTGTAATTATAGATAACCTGTCATGAAGAATTTCACGTGGACGCCCTTAATAGTGCTCTCAGTGGTAGTCATTGTTGATGCTAAAATGCTGGCCTTGTTTTGTAGGCTGTCATTGCTTAGGCAATTCGGATTGCATCATGTTATTCTCTTTGCATCTTCTAGTGGTATGCAATGTATTCGGTAATTGAGGTAGACATTTTGGTGTGTACCTTGTGTGGTGACAAAGTTACTCTCCAAGCAATATCAAGAACCTTTGTAGTTTTCGATTCACATCTACCCCTCTCGTGTAAGACAATCATCTAGTATTTTTCCATTTGATTTAATGCTCTGAGTTCTACCATTCAAACCAATGCGGTCACCAAGAAACGCACATGAAAGAGGGTATACGACATGCTGTCATTTATTAGCTTCTTTATGGATCAGACCTCGGAAATGAAAACTGTAGTGGTTACGAACTGACCACAAAGAAAGTTATATCTAAATTTGCATACATCATGTTGTGGATAAGGGTCTCCTCACTGAGACATCATGTGTTTACATGTGCCCTTAAAAATAAAGGACTGTTTTCTTTATTATTAAGTACAATTAATTGATTGATTAATCTATAGATTCTTTATTTCGAAGAGGTTCTGTAAAACATTTGATTATCTAGTTTGTTCTCTTCGGCTTAGCAGTACCATCCCATATTATGAATATTGGACAACAATCACTTCCTTATTCACTTAGGTTCCATAACCAATAGAGAAATATATACAATTGCCCATTGAAGGATATCAATTGGACTTCCGCAGTAAAGTGACATTAGTAGATACTCATATGTTTGGTCTATTGGTAGAACGCGTGATTGAGTATTGGTATCCTTGAGACCCCAAGTTTGCATATAGACAATGCATAGTGATGGGTTGAATTGCCAATACCAATTAAGCTTCTTCCACTAAGCTTTGCCTGACAAGTTTAGACACCTTGAGAAGTATTCATGCACCATGATAAGCGATGTAATGCTATTCCAAATTAGGCTATGGGAATTATGACCGACTCAGAAGTCACACACCATATCTTGCTAGGGTAGCTCACCATTTAACTGAATCTTGTTGTCCTCCCTTGGTCTCCAAGAGAAACCATACAAATGTGTGGTTCGTAGTAGCTGTGGGATCCTCGTTTGGTTTGGTTTGGTTTATTTTGTTGTCTAAAGTTTGAAAGCAAACCAAATGCGCTACACATGATTGAACCATCAGAGACGTTCTGATCCCGTAACTTGGAATGTGAGAGCCATGCTATTTACAGCAAAACATTTAATGAGAAATTGAGCTGTGAACTCAAATCAAACCATTTAAGCGCAGAAACGTTTTATGAAGCCAATGAACCCAAACTGAATAAATCGATTGGAGCCTTAACGAAGAAAAAAAAAAAAACAAACATGACCAAATTTTCATGCATAAATATGAATAATGAATTGTAGGAAAAAGTGTTACATCACATTTCAGCGTAGGTACTCGGAAGGAAAAACAAAAGAGAAGTAAATATAATCTTAAAACTTATCCATAAAAGACTCCAAATCCAAATTGCATGTCTAAAATTAAGCTAACCTTCTTTTTTCCAAACATTGAGAGCAAATAATCCATGGCCTAATGGCTTGGCTTCATAGTAATCCACGAGAATGAACCAAAAACACAAGCTTCCAAAATCTTAGAAAAAGAAATGAAAGTTATCGTGAAAGAATAGCAAAGGTCTTTGGGTGACAAAACCCTAAACCTTACACCTCAAACTGAGCCAAGGTCATGTAAAGTATGGACCAATCCCCCGAGGCCTTCATTCTATACACTGTAGTCATGTACGATGGGATAGCGGAAGCTGGAGAGGGACACAAGATGATGATGCAAGGAGAGGAAGAATAAATGAATGTTGGGCGGAGGAAAGAAGATGAGTGCAAAAGGACCAGAGCCAAACAAAATATACGATATGGGGCGTGGGCTTGATGGGTCCCCCTAAATTGGCTATGGAAACAGTAGGGATATCCCAAAAACTAGATGAATTAGAGGGTGGGTGTGCTTGAATGTGCACAAGAATGATCAGCAAGAGACTTGGTGTCGATATGAGCCATAACAAGTTGTGTAGACGCTAAAAGAAGGCGAATCTAAGTTCTAATTCGCTTGAATCGACAACCTATCTACTGGGCGTAAACCCTCCACATCTTGGGTCCCATCTTCCTTTAAGCTATCAATTCAGAGGACAATAAAGTGCTCCTTGTTGCTTTTACAGTCTAAGAGGCTAAGAGCATGAAAACGACGTCTTTATGCGCTCGGCATACTTGTCAGGTGTTTGTATCATTGCAATAGACCGGATTGGATGTAGCTAACCTCAGACAGCGAGATGCGCTTGCTTGACAAGTCGTGACTACACGTGTCTAGACCGTATTGTCGTTCGCGAATCTCACAATCAAATAAATGCAAATGACTTGGGACTTCCTTATCCCTTTTTAACCATTGATTTTCACTTTCTTCTTGTAGTCCCATATCCATCCGATCTTTAATTGCCCCTCTTCCCCGCTACATATTGTCGCTACACAAAAATACGTAGGTTAATCTATAGTAATATGCATTCATCGCTAAAGTAATATTAGTTACGCAAATATGACCTTTTCGTTTTCTCCTTCTTCCCACGAAACTCTTAACATTTTTAAAGCTACATCAAAGGTGTTCGAGCAACCAATTTCTTGGCACGATGATTACACGACTCGACTAGTTTTCAAAATACGTCCATATCCACTGCTCTCTCTCTCTCTCTTTCATGTATGGTCTGGAAAACAGAGAAGCGTTTCTATAGAGCCGCATTCACAGGCATTTATATTAGTAAATATCGGACAAAAACACCCAAGTTTTGATGAAATCCTCCCCTTTTTATGACATGTTTGAGATCACATCATAGAGTTCATGGGGTACCTTAAGAAGCAGAGCATGTCTCATCTAATATCCCTTTTCTTTCCACCTAACTCTCCAGCACACTTGCTAAAAAATCAACAAACCCTATTATCACACCTCCTCTGGAGGACTTCGATCAACTCCCTCTTAACTAGCCATGGACATGGAGACTCATAGGGAATCAAATTAACTAGCATGACAATTAAGAGGGATATACACGAGGTGTATGGAGGTGTCAAGAACCTTTTTGATCCATTCCAATGGACTCCCATTTTATGCGTAACCGCATTCATTTTGCGCATTAATTAAACTACACACAAGTTGAAACTGGCATCCATTTTACGCATTATACTACAACTGCATCAAAAAATACATCTCATTCATGTGCCACTTTCGAGAGTGAACTTTCGAGTCTATATAGAAGAAGTACACCCATCGTGTTCATTTAGGTGAGCTTGGAGTGGGATCAATGTATGAGGGAGGTCATGGCAAGAGGTTATAAGCAAGGTGATTAAGAGGGATGAAGGGGTGATTAGCATGGGGATGAAGAGGGAAGGAGGGGTGATTAGCATGGTGATTAAGAGGGATGGAGGTGATTAAAGAAGACAATTGAACAGACAGAAACCGTTGCTTTTAAAGTGAAAGGCAGATTCAAAGATAAGGACTGTTTTCTTTAAAGAAGAGAAAAGCGACTAAATCAATAAACAAAAAAGCAAAAAGCAGAGAGAATCAGATAAAGAGAGAAAGAAAGAAATAAGATATTTCTGTCCCTGTTTTTTGTTTTATTGTTAGTTTTAATTTTAATTAGATGTTATATTTTCTCGCCAATAGAGATGGTGCCAGTGAATGATGAGTAGCAGTGGTAGAAGAAGTACATAGATGTGAAAAGAGCAGCGGCTTTTACTGTTGTTCACTCGCTCGCTCGCTTTGTCTGGCGGGTTCTGTACAGTCGCTAAATTCACCGCTTGTCATACGTATTTTTAGATCATTATTTGTAACAGACGTCAAGTATCCCTCCAGGATCACCACAGGGATTCTCAGACAGCCTGCTGCAGAGCCCCCAATAATCCATGCCCAATCCTTCCTGCAAATATAAATCACAAATCAAGTGTACATACGCAAAACCTTCCTAAACCCTCTATTCAAGTTGCTTCCAGAAACCCTAACCCTAACCATTCTTTCTCCCGTATCACACAAAACTCTCGCCCACTCCTGTTAATTACCACTTTTCCTACGGTTATCCCAAAGCCTAGCCCTAAAACTATCTTCTAATCCTAACTTAACCCTATCCCTAACTCTTTAAATATTAAGTCCTTGGTATAAACAAAGGACTTTGAAGCCCTAATTCTACTATCAGAAAAAAAAAAAACTTTAAGATTTTCCTGTTATCTGGAAAAGAACGGAACCATAATCTACATTATAGATCTTAGCTCTTATAAGCTTAACTCTCAATGAGGGATTCTCTGCATCGAATCCTAACCAGCGTGACCTCCATGATCACAAATATATTTCACTCTAGGAAAACTTCCGTCAAAAGAATCTGATCCCTGAAGTATTCACGAAACCACAAAATCGGAATCTGCAACATTAACAGTCCTTGCTCAGAGAAGATGCATTTGCAAATGGACAATTTTATTCGACAACTGTTCATGGCTGATCTGAGAGACATGTATTCGATCTCTTCTTCACTCACATTTGCTCTCATCCCGATTGCCAAGGTACTTCTTATGTGTGGCATTGGTTATCTTCTTGCTACTGATCAGATCGGGTTGCTCACACCTTCTGGGATCATAACACTTAGCAAGGTAATGCCTTGTTTCTTCTTTTAATTGATGATCAATTAATTGTGACATTATTCTTGAAAGATATCAATTTGCTTTGGTTCTACAAGTCACGGAAGCAAGGAATCAATCCTGTAATTTATTTGATTCAAGCTGTTACTACTGAAGAATACAATCATAAGTCAACATATGCGTAAAATTTATTAAATTTTCATATGAGCAAATTGTGAGTGCACCAATTGAAATGGGTCCACAGTCTTCTGCTTTCTCCTAATATGCTTTAATCAATTGCTAGAATATATGCATTCTTCTTCTTTCTCTTATAGAGTCATGCCACTTCTTTGGTTAAATGCACTCATGAGGAATGTAAGAACAGAAGGAATTGACAAAGGTAAACACAATAATGTGGTAGGCACACATAGACAATAATGTCTCAACATATATGTATCTGCTGCAAAATCTCACTTTGGGGTGATTTATAAGTTCAAAGTTGTAGCCAATCATTGGCTAAACCAGTACATCGATGAAGGACACTAACACCAATCACAGCAGCTTTTTGTGTTGCATCATTAAATTACTTTGCACTTTTGTTTTCTGACTTAAGCATTTATGTAGTAAGGAGTTTCTTCTTCCTTTGTTTTGCTTTATAAGATCATGTTGTTGTAACACTTTTTGGTAAGGTTTTATAAATTCATGGGCCTTTGTTGTCATATCTTAAACCATTTTTTCCTGAGAAATCTGCATATTCTCTTAGTGGGTCTTGTTGTCATAAGAAGAGGCCGCTGCATGTTGCTACGGTTTAATGATTCATACCTTCATGCGTTATTGTCATATTTCATGGCACTTTGTGCGTAAGGGCAAGAATATAAATTAGTGATAATTGCACTCACCTTCCCATATGTGCTGTTGGGAGATTCAAGCTCACATGTTTAATGCCACACTCCAACAGTAGTTACTGCAGATATCTAGCATTGTGCTGCAAATGATAAGATATACCACTTTTTTGTGTGTATATGGTTGTATGTCTGCCGGAATTTCATTAATTAAATCATGAAGAAATACTTAGTCCCCCTTCCTTATTTTTACACTTGCAGTTGCTAGTAGTATGATTAGCTTTAGTAACTTATCTATATACTTAATCCATATTTTCTATGCATCTTTTTCAGCTTGTATTTCTAGTATTTCTTCCATCCTTGATATTCACAGAGCTCGGATCTGCTATTACATTCCAAAAGATGCTGCAATGGTATCTTCTGATCTGTAAACATTTTTTATATACAAGAACAATTTTATCACCTTTCAAAGCATGATATGACCCAGGCACAAACAATATAGTATATGAACCTTAACCTAACTAAACTGTAATTCATATTCTTTCATTTTGTTTTATGAAGTAAACTGGTGATTATAACCTGATTTAACCAGATGGTGAAATGTTATAACCAGGTGGTTTATTCCTGCAAATATAATTTTATCATCAACAATTGGATGCCTTATCGGTTGCATCGTGGTTATGGTTATAAAACCACCTGCAGAGTTTCGGAAGTTCACCATAATTGCAGTCGGAATTGGTAGGGTTTTTTATGTACAATTTGTACGTGCTCAGATTTGATCCAGACCACATCATAGTTCTTGAATACATAGCATTTTTTGTTTGTTTCTTATTCATCAATGCACAGGTAACATAGGGAATATACTGCTCGTGCTACTCGATGCGATATGCAGCAATTCGAACAGTCCATTTGGGGATTATAGTACTTGCAGTGAGGAAGCAGTAGCATACATATCCTTTGGCCAATGGGTACATTATTGTTTGAATCCACCGATTCATTACATATACTGAATCTGGTTTCATTTGAACACATTTTTCTTTTCCGTACTACACATATGTACAGGTTGGAGCAGTGATCGTCTATACCTTTGTTTACTACATGTTATCTCCTCCTCAGAACTTGGAATGTGAGAGTATTCATGTGGACACAGGAAGCCCCTCCATAAGGAGAGCATTGATTAAGGATAGTACAGTCGAGACATTTGCGTGGAAGACAAAGGTTTGTGTGGAATATCACTCTTTTCTCTGGTCATATTCACTGTGGACTTTTTGCACAATTGGAATATAGTTTCTAGATGTTATACCACATAATTAAGTAAAAAAGGTATCATCATTACCAGGTATTTTCTGTTAGCCATTTCTCAGTATTGCTGTGAAGCCCATGCTTGAAAAGGAATATTTTCACCATGTGTAATTTTTCTTGATCAGTTCCCTCTTTGTTTCTAGTTTGCTAGAGTTATCAAATGTGTAAGAGGAATTCGATGGAAACAAATATTCCAGCCTCCAGTGTCAGCCTCAGTAAGCAATTGCAATATTCATATTATATATATATATATATATATTACACAGAGAGAGAGAGAGAGAGGGGTTTTAATTAGTTTTTGTCAAGATTTAAAATTTCGTACATCAATGGTCTTCCAAAATGAACCTCAGATATCTTCATCTAATTCATCAATCTAAATGTTTGTAACAGATATTAGCATTAGTTGTGGGTGGCATTCCTTTCTTGAAGAACCTAATATTGACAGACGATGCTCCACTTTACTTCATCTCAAGCACTCTCTCCATCTTAGGGTGAGATTTGTTAATATTTTGAGAGGTTATGGACACTACATCATGTATGTTCAAAACATTATTGACATTGTTTATGAAGCTCTATGAAGTAAAACCTACATTGCTTCAGTTCAATTTCCATGTATAAGAAAGGGAATTGATAAGAATTATATTTAATTTTTAATGATGCATTCACAATTTTAGTGTGAGCTCAGCATGCTAGCTCTGGGACCCTTTTTTCTTGCAGAGAAGCTATGGTACCTTGTATAATGTTAGTCCTTGGAGCTAATTTGGTCGGAGGTAAAAAAAACTAGCTATTTACCTTGACATGAAGTATATGAATTTTTGTAGAAAGAATAGTATGCTTACTTAACAATAATGTGACTTGTTTTCTGTAGGTCCAGGGAACTCCATGCTTGGACTTCGGACTACAGTAGCCATTATATTCACACGTTTACTCATAATACCAACTGTCGGCATTGGCATCGTGCTCCTTGCTAAGCGATTAGGATTCCTCCCTGCAGATAATCAACTATTCGAGTTTGTTCTGCTGCTACAGCACTCAATGCCAACATCTATCCTTGCAGGTGATAAAAAACATATAAAAACCGCATAAACAACATCAAGCTGAAGACATGGCATATATCCACAAACTCAGCAGTGACCATGTAAAAACAATTTGTGAACGAACTATAAACTGAAAATGAGAAAATATTGTCAAATAATATTCCTAGATTAGTGAACATGCTCAATTTCTTTGCAGCAAAGACAACTTAAATTCGAAACTAATAACTTATTCCCCTGCAGGTGGTGTAGCAGCATTGAGAGGAGTAGCTGTGAAGGAAGCTTCTGCAATTTTGTTCTGGGAACACATCTTGTCTATTATTTCTATTGGTATCTGGTTGGTTGTATTCCTCAATATAATATTGTGAGCAACTTTTCTCATTAATTTGGTGCAGTATGCATCAAACAAATTTTGATTTTTGGTTTTGAGGATCCATATTCAGGAGTATGGATTTAAGGCCAAATGTTATAGTTCAGGGAGCAGAGCATAGAACATAAAGAACAATTTATTATTCAACAGACAAAACATACGTTTGTTTATGAATAAAACAGTGAACAGTAAACATCAGGTTTATATATTCAAATGAAAACGCCTCACGATTGTAATAAAA
This sequence comes from uncultured Trichormus sp., assembly GCA_936914905.1. Classification (GTDB taxonomy): domain Bacteria; phylum Cyanobacteriota; class Cyanobacteriia; order Cyanobacteriales; family Nostocaceae; genus Trichormus_B. The sequence goes on from CAKZGI010000380.1 coordinate 14,198, forward strand.
ACATCATTTTGCAATGTGCAGTTTTAAAGTTGCAATAACCAACATGCCTTTGAATCAATACCTACAAGATGCTTATAGCTTAATGTTATATAAATGTATATTTACCTCGACAAAAATGACAGTTTGCGATTTCAATTGCTAGGATTACCAGCACTAAGCAACTCATCTATAAATAGCAAGTATGATTAAGTGGTCATAAATTTTCTATATTAGCAAGGCAAGTACCAATTTGATACTATAACATACCCATTCTATTTATTAACTGGGTATTTTATTCCAAATCATGGTCGATTTAAGCAGACATACCCATTACTCCATAAGGCGCTGTTAGAAAGCAAAATTACCTCCATTATGTAGATGCCAGTATCTTCTTTCTATTTAATACTTCCATTGCAATTGGACATTGTCATAAATCTGATACTGCCATATCACCACAGTTATATGGGTACCAGTTTATATATATTATGCAAGAAATAACTGTAGATGAATTTTAGGACCAATCATTTAAGTTGCATCTTCAGTTAATCTTTACAACAAAGAAAATCATGAATCTGTTCGGTCTTGAATGACATTTTCCTGTGTACGAGTTTTAAGTGTAGAAGCTGTACTATCACCAAGTACTGAACCATTGTATGAGATATTGGTGCTTGTGTGCTTTCCTCCTTGTGCAGCTTTTATTTTTGCTTTTTCTGCTCTCTCCTGCACTTCCTCCTGTAAAATGGAGTTAAAGAATGTTAAAGAGCTTATTCTAGGCACATACTTCAAAGAGATACCTGCTCTTGGAGTCAAGTCATATTGAAAGAAAACATTGTAGCTTAAAGAAACCAGATCATTGTATTGCTTGAAAATATGCTTAGTTGCCATTTCAACTTCTGGCTTGGAAATTCTCCTCCACAGAAAACATAATGAAAACGTGTTCACAGTGTTCTGTGGAGCACTAGTGGACTGATGAACAAAGATATTAAGTCTTTTGCATCGCTATAGTATTCTACAGAGAACAGACTGCGTACATACATGGTGGAAGGGGAAAAACTGTTTTTTGTCACTGAGATATGAGGCTATAAGTCTTGTACCTGGAAATCACGAATTTGCTTCTGTTGCTCAGATTGCCATTGGCCGATGTCACTCAGGAGCTCTCCTACAATAGTTCCCACCCTTTCTGTCACAGACTCGGCAAGTGCTTTCCCGAGGAAGAATGCATTTAGAACGTCTCTGTTCTCCCCTGAAAATTTCCAGATGACCCCATACAGGAAGATTCATGATGAAATAAATTCTTCCTTAGATACTTCACATCACATGCTTAGATACGATCTAAGGAAGAATCTAAGCACATGCTTTTCTTACCTGCAGGATCACGATCTCGCCTTGAGCCTGATGCTCTGATGATTGAAATTTGGCGAAGACGGTAGGAACGAGAAGAAGAAGAAGAAGCGAAGGGCAGAAAATGGTGGGAACATCTTCCATGAGAGACAGGGAGGCAGCGAGGAGAGGAAGAGGAAGAAGCGTCACAGCAATACTGAGGAGGCGTACTTGCTCCCGCCATAGCTTCGCACCCAGTAGATGATGTATGTACAGAGATAAAGAGATGTTGAGAGAGAGAGAGAGTGTGTGTGTGTGTGTGTGAGAGAGAGAGAGAGTGTGTGTGTGTGTGTGTCTCAAAGCTTCGTTCACGTAGCTGCTCCTCGTGAATCGTGGGCTCCGATCAGTCATCAGTTTGCAATCTCATCTACTAATTCCACTCTGTGAGAACGAGTGTTTGTTTATGTGGGCGACTTGTGGCCCCCTTGTATTTTATTATCTTCCTACTTTGGACATCCTTGATAGCTAACCATGTATATGCCATTCTCAAGGAGCCATTGGGTATGATTGGTATTTGCCAAGGGGGCTCTCGTTTGAGGGCCTCTGTGTAATACATACCACATCTGGTATGATTGGTTAACTTGAAATTTGGTCTGGGATTTATCGCTCTGTCGCCAATGGAGTTGTCCTTATTCCATTTACATTACAAAATCTTCAGCGGTCGGTCTTCTTACCTTAAGGTCCAAAGTACTCTAGTTGGGTTTTCATTTTGTCATAACATAATAACAATTCATTAAGATAGAGAAAGAACTCAAGCATTGGCAGATGATTCATTCTTGTTCCTCGATTATCTATCTAATGGCATAGTTCAAACCATAAAGGCGTGCAACATATTTGCCTTGGTAAATATGGAAGATGCAATTGTAGTCTGTAGAATCATGTTAGCAAATTATGGCTAATTGAATAATACAAAGTTTGATTCATACACCTCCTGGATATGGTTATATTTGGCAATCAATATTCACATTGCCTATTCTAGCCACACTAGTTCCAAAGTTGGTGTTGGAGGAACCATGGAAAGATTGGTCATTTGATAGTAGAAAAATTGATATTTGTAGCGCACGCTAATAGTGTATTAAGGATAAAGCTTAGTTATCATAGAAGGTTTCCGATACATGATACATTACCCAATGTGTAAAATGGT
>CAKZGI010000381.1 GCA_936914905.1 uncultured Trichormus sp.
TGAGCCACAAATTGTCTTGTTTCCAAGCCCGAGCATTTATGTTTGCGAGCCACAACAGCTAGAAGCACTACATTGAATTGTTTAGTTGCATACATATGTACAGTTGGAGTATTTTCCCCCAAAATATGCCATAACAGAAGCGAAGATACTACCAAACTTGGGTGTCTATACATGAAAAATTCTCAAATTCATTTTAGCGAACGCCATGCAGAAATTGATCTTTACCAACTCCAGAACCTATTTAATATCGCCGCTTTCTGGGCGAAAGGACGTAGTGTTGAGGATTTAAGCATAGCTATTGCTAATAGTGAACCAGTGGTTTCTATTTGGGATAGAGAGCGTTTAATTGGCTTTGCTAGAGCTAATTCTGATGGTATTTATCGCGCCACAATTTGGGATGTAGTCATTCATCCAGAGTATCAAGGTAATGGACTGGGAATTAAACTAGTAGAAACCGTTTTGAGTCATCCACGAATGCAGGTAGAGCGAGTTTACCTGATGACTACTTACCAACATGAATTTTACAAAAAGATAGGTTTTCAAACTAATAGTACAACTACAATGGTGCTATACAATCAATCTCATCTAGATTCTCTTCCATGTGGTGATGTTCAGCTTCAGGAATCGCTAGGGGCATAGATATTTGTAATCTGGTCAAATCCTGCTTTACCTCTTTGGTGATGGGAGAAAGAATAATTTCTAATTTTCCTCCCATCGCTTCTAGTAATTTTTGATTAAGTAATAGCTTCATTCCTGATGATATTTCCATATTTTCTTGATTTATCTTTTTTTCAGATTCAATCAAGTCTATAGGTTCACTGTAAATTACAGCATGATTTGGGACATCAAGCCAGATATAAACACAATTATTTGTAGCTGCGGTACTAGCAGAGAGATAAATACCGCCTTCTTCCATTTGCAAAAAGGTAGTATTTACTAAATTAACTAGTATTTGACGTAGCCAGCGATAGTCTGCTAAAACGTAAATTTCTGTTTCTGGAAGTGATATAGTAAATGAATAATTACGATTTGCTGCCAGTATATAAGTTAATTTATGAACTTCCTGTAAAACTTGGGCTAACTGTATAGAGTGAATTTCTAATTTGTTTGTGCCTTGGTCGGTTCTGGCCACGCTGAGAATTTCATCAATCATTTTGAGCAATTTTAGTGATCGCTCATAGGCTTGAGCTACAAACTCCCTCTCTTCGACTGGATCTTCACACAAATCATTCAAAATTAACTGATGTAATCCAATTAGACCATTGAGGGGCGATCGCAATTCATGGGTAGTCCGTGCCAAAAAACCGGCTTTAAATTGGCTCATTTCTCTAGCTTGATGGTAAGCCAGTTCTGTATTTTTTACCTGTTGTAATAAGTTATCTTGTAATAAGTTCTCTGTCTGTGAAGATACTGGAGCTAAATCAGATGAATTTGGTGATGATTTTCTCAAAAACCAAGTTAAACTACTCCCCACTGCTATTCCTGCCGCTAAATATGACCAATCGTTTAAAGTCGTCATAAAAAGTTTGATGGTTGATGCTCAATAATATCTTGTCATTTTTTCATCATACTTAATTCTTAATCTTTAATTTCTAATTTTTAACAAATTCTGGGGATTTAAATCCCCCACATCTAAAATGACCGAGTAATGACCCAGTGTTGTAGCAGGGTTTAAATCCCGGTTATATCACTTAATCACGAATTATCTTAATCACACCTTGACGCAAAATTTGCCAATCATTCCCTATCCATTTAGCAACTGTAGAAGGTATACCTAATCCTTGATATTCTGTAGATTCTAGAGTAAGAACTTCTGGAAACTGCATTTCTATTTCTGCAAGAGTTTGTAAAGCAGGTTGTCCTGATAAATTGACACTAGTTGTAGCCATCGGTCCGGTTTGTGCCAAAATAGTTTGAGCAACTGTATTATTTGGTACTCTAATTCCAATGGTTGTAGGGTCAGTAGGATTCATGACTTGGGATATTTTATTACTAGCCGGTAAAACCAAAGTCAAAGCACCAGGCCAATATCTATTCACTACCTCTTGCCATATTTGATATTCAATATCGCTACCTTGAACATAGTCCCATAAATCCTCAGCTTTAGCAGCCATTAAAATTAAGGGTTTATCTAAACTGCGTTGTTTTGCAACATAAATCAATTCTGCTCGTTCCGGTATAGTAGCCAGTGCGGGAACTGTACCCGTGGGGAAGCTGATTAGTTTTCCAGCTTTTGCAGCATTTAGCAGAACTTCTAGAGAAACATTCATAAATATCAAAAAACTACTTATCTATTGTTGACAGAAACCCATGCACTTCCTCAAACAAAACGCGGTACAGATAGTTTAGAAGATCCTTTTTTCCAGTATTGGTAATTACTTCTGAACAAATATTTCAACAAGGTGATATCCCTTAATCAGTAATCTGAAAGTGAAAATAAAATCCTTTTAATCTTCATAATGCTCTAAATCCTGATTCATACAGTTGTATAAGCTACAGCAAAACGTTCAATTCCTGCTAAATCACGATGAATGGAAATATTACAATAATGACCTTTATTTTCTAATAATTCTCTTACTATATCTGCTTGTCCCGCCATCATTTCAATCAACCACACTCCACCGGGACGCAAATACGCAGGGGAAACTTCTATTAAATGACGAATACAATCTAAACCATCAGCACCACCATCTAAAGCTAGATGTGGTTCATGTTTAAAGACTTCCGGCTGTAAAGTCAGTACTGTATCACTGGGGATATATGGCGGATTTGATACCATTCCGCTAAACTGACCCTTTAAAGATTCTAGCGGTTCCCACCACGAACTTTGATAAAATTTAACTTGTTCCCCAAAACCCACATTTTCAGCATTGATTTTAGCAACCGCTAAGGCTTCTGGGCTGAAATCAACAGCATGAATAGTGGCATTTATCAATACCTCAGCTAATCCCAGTGCGATAGCACCACTACCAGTCCCCAAATCAGCCCAATGACCTGATTGTAGACCGCGACTTACAGCAGCGGCCACAGCCAAATCAATCAACATCTCCGTTTCTGGTCTTGGAATTAAAACTGCACTTGATACTGCGAGTTTAAACATTCGCCAAGGTGTGACTCCAGCAATATACTGTACTGGCAAGCGGTCATGTAAGCGCCTTTGCCACAACTGGTCTAACTCTGCCAAAGAAATCTGGGTCTGGACTTGATCCCATGCTTTGAAAGATTCTAAACGCAGGCTCAGGCGGTCTAATCCAGCTATTTCCTGTAAAAGCCAATCTACTTCTACAGGAGATATATCATGAGTGATCGCACTCTGAATAGCTTCATTTCGCCACTGCCAAAGTTCCAAACCAGTAAGCGGCTGTTGATTTATCATGCTTAACCCTAATGAGAAGGCAAAGCTTTAGGCTTAGGCGCATTATTATTTTTAGGCAGAGTCCTAATATATTCTCTTGACTCTCGGGATGGAACCAAAACCACCTGGTTTAACCAAGGCTCGTCTTTATCTTTTAAAGTTTTAATCACCCCATCCACATCAATAACTTGAATATCCGCCTTGGGAAATTGAGGCTTCACTTGGGTTAATAAACCTTGTGCATCTTGCTTACTCAAGAATAAAGGAATCATTTGCTGTTTCTTTTGACCCAGTTGAATGGGGACATATCCTTTATCTGGTGCAAATCTCACCGCAAAGATCGGTACACTCTTAAATCGATCTACTTTTTGACCACTGGTACGTAGCAATTCTAAAGCCCCTTTTAATTCTTGATCTACAGGTTTAAAAGCGAAGACAAGTCGATTAGATTGATCCTTGGTTTGTTGCAATTGTTGATAAATTACACCTAGAGGCACCGCAGTTACTTGCAGTTTTTTTGCCATGTCTTCCAGTTTTGGGTCTTTAGTTTTAGCTTTCTGCAATTCTTTGATAAAAGCCAAAGCTTCCTGCCGACTCATATATACACCTGTTACTGAGCCACTTTGTTTCCCATTTTGTGCAGGCAAGGTACGACTCAATGGCAGACCTTTATCATTAGTAATCAAATAAACGGGTACTGAGTCCAATTTATCTTTTATTTGTTGTTCTGATAACGCCAATACAGGACTATTGAGAAACGTAACACTTCCTAGCAGCGTACTACCTATTAAACCTAACGTTGCGCCCCAGCGAACCAATGATTTCATAACTACTCCTCACCTCAATATCAATAATTGAATTAACTTAGACATCTGAGAAAATGATGGCATTTTATGGCGTTTTATGGCTTTTCATACAGCAGCAACTAGTTTTAGTTATACCAAGCTATTTAATGCATAAATAACTTATAGACTTATCTAATTGTTTTTAATCTCAGCTTTCTATTGATTACTAAATGCTGTATCAGCCTATTATATTTCTTCTCAAGCCAAGAGTGATGTCCGGGACTCCTAATGATTAAGAACAATGCTATGCTATTTTATTCTTTTTCACAATTATGGGTGACGCTATCACTAAATCAATCATTCCAGGTGCGATCACACTCTCAAAAATCAGCCGAGATTGACATTTTTTCTATAGCAAGTATAGACAAAAATCGCACACTTCTGGCCTAGCTAAAATTAAAAGACTTATTTTTATTAACAATCGGGATGACAGGATTTGAACCTGCGGCATCCTGCTCCCAAAGCAGGCGCGCTACCAAGCTGCGCTACATCCCGGAAATACTGTTTTGCTTTTGATAGTTTAGCAGGACATAACTAAAATCATGTTTTGCTTAAGCATCTTTCTAACTATATCATTCTTAAAGCATATTGCCAACCCCTTACCTGGGAAAAATTAAATTACTTCCTCAGTAAGAGTTTTTTGTTGACTTAGCCTGACAAAGTTGATCCTGCTAGATAACTGCTCATCGCCAAACCAAACAATAATAGCATATCTTCAGCATGATAGCGAATTTATGGTGGCAACCTGTTTTGTTCGCAAATTAAGGATTACTGAGGATACCAAAACATCCCTTTAATACCTTCTGGGTCAGGCATAAAACCCATAGTCCGGTAAAAATCTACAACTTGGGGATCAGCAAAAAGAGTAACATTACTAATCTCCTCACTTCTGAGTTTTTTGAGGACATATTTCATCAATGCCTTACCCATCCCTTGACCCTGGAAGTCTGGGTGAACTACCACATCCCAGATAGTGGCATTAAAAGCATGATCTGAGGTAGCACGGGCAAAACCAATCAACCTTCTTTGATTTCCTCGCACTTGCCACATAGACGCGACGAGAAAACTATGCTCAATGGCTTTTTTTACTTTTCTCAGAGGACGACGCGACCAACCAACCGCATCACAGAGTTCTTCTAGCTCATACAGGTCGATATCTCGCTCAGTGCTAAAAACGATGTTATCGCTACTAGCGCCAGATTTGCCTCTATCGCCCGCCGTATGCTCACCAAATGCGGTTGTTTTATTTGTCGCTACAGATTCAGAACTAGTAAACCAAGTTTTCCAAAAACCCATGCCAACGTGGTGCGGGTAACATGACTGAACTGATTGCTACTCTTTGAGAGTGTTGATTCATCCATAAAATGACCATCTTTACTCTATCCCTAAACACTTAACTCAAGATTTTTGGTTTTGCGTTTTGAGGATTAGCCATAATAACAGCCAGCTACTGAATGTCTCACACCAATCATTTTTAACTTTAACATTTAGTTTTACTCCCCCAGCTGAAGCACGGGAGATTTTTTTTCAGATGCGCTGCCTCTTGACTCCTGAGTTTTTTAAAGTGGTTGCTTTGTTTATCCACTAGTATCTTGATACTACATTAGTATCAGGTATTGTAATTTGTCCAAACAGAGAATTTTGCAGACCTTTCGGGTGATAAAGGCTCAAAAACACATACTCCAGCAATATAGATAGCCAGAAATTTGTGATCTTATCATAATCCTACGTCTTGAGGTGATTTCTCAAAATGATTTGACCGATTTAAGAGGGCGAACAGCCTTTCACCCCGACGATAGCAATGATATTGTGTGGTAATTTTTATTCTGGAAATCACCTAAATAGGCAACAACAAATTATGTATGATTACTATGGGTAGCTAGTATGATATCATACTTATACTACTATTCTCACTATTGGGCAAACCCTATGAGAAAGATGCCAAAATGGAAAATACAGAGGTCTCCACGTAAATGAATTACAAAATTTAGTTACAAAAGCAAATATAAAGCTAGTTTTACTGCTAACTGTTGCCATAGTTAAGAGCAAAATAGTAAATAACACAGTTTTTAGCTTTAGTTTTAACAAAGCAAGCAAGTCTTACCTCCAACAATGACTTCTGGTTTAAAATCTTCGACATTGGAACTCCTAAAACGCTTTAACAGAGCGTTTCCACAATTTTATGATCAATTTGTTAGCAGCGAGATACAACTTCAAAATTTACGACTGGCATACCGCTTATATAAAACTAGGCGGGCTGTTATAGAAATGAAATCCGAGGGGACTAAAAGCGCATTGCATTTTGCATACCGTAATCAGTCTTTTCTCCTCAGCGATATCTTTGGTGTACTGGCAGCTTATGGTTTAACTATTCACGGTTTGAGTCTTTATGGTCAGATTCGACCACCAATGTTAGTTTTTATTAAACTTCTAGTATCTCGTGGGAGCAAAGCTCTAACCGAAAAAACCGCCGAAAATGTTTGTCGCGCTATTCGTGAAGCCTTGGGTAGTCGGTTTGAGGTAGAAGAGATGTTAGCAGTAGAATTTAACCTGAATGCTGGTTTAGAACAAGTACAAACCGAGTTCTACGTTGATCCAGTTTTTCATCTTCCAGCCTTAGTTATTGAAGCTGATAATCAACCGGGTTTATTTTATAAACTTATGTACGGCATCTGGCAGGAAGACCTGCTGGTGGTCAATGCCAATTTGTTGGTTTGGCGGGGACGTACACGACTCATACTCTACTTGTTAGGACCCAATGAAAGCTTGATACCTGAATATCTGGGTCACAAAATTGCTGAAGGAGTGCGACAGAGGTTACTTGGTCAATGAAGGGTGTGGGGGAAGAAGTAGGGGAGCAACGCGGAAAAATGAGATCGTTTATCATCAAAACAGCAGGGGGAGGAGGGGGAAAAAAGAAAATAGTTTTAATTCTCATTAAATTACTGACAACTCTTACTGGCTCAGAAATACAAGCATTTTGGGTGTTTATTTAAGTCCCTTCCTCCCCTGTCTCCCCATCTCACAAAATCGCGTTGCTCCCCCTTGATCCCTGCTCCCGACTCCTTTTCCTCTTTACCACCTCCTGCCAAGCGGTACGATATACGTATGGCAACAATAGAAATCTTAGGCGTTCCACACGCATACGAGTTGACGGCTCCCACGTCTTGCCCCCATGCTTTAGTCTTTATCCACGGCTGGCTCAATAGCCGTGTATACTGGCAACCCGTGATTTCTCGCCTTTCAGCGGATTTGCAGTGCTTGTCTTATGATTTGCGAGGTTTTGGCCAATCCCAGTCTGATTCAAAATTGGATTTTAATCGAGCAGAAACTGTTTCCAGCTTAACTGCTACTACAGATCATGATGTGGTCACCTATCCCCTTGAATCTCCGTATTCTCCCTGTGCATACTCTCAGGATTTAATCATCCTGCTGCAACATCTGAATCTTTCAAGTGTTTGGCTAATTGGTCATTCTTTGGGGGGTACTATTGCTATCACAACTGCTGCTCAATTACCTGATTGTGTTAAGGGAATCATTTGTATTAATGCTGGTGGTGGGATTTATCTCAAAGAAGCTTTTGAGCAGTTTCGCTCGGCAGGGCAGAAATTTTTACAAGTTCGCCCACGTTGGTTGTCCCAATTTCCTTTAATTGATTTGCTCTTTACTAGAGCGAGTGTTTCAATTCCTTTAAATCGTTATTGGGCGCGTCAACGAGTAATGGATTTCATACTTGCTGATCCAGAAGCAGCACTAGGGACACTTTTGGACTCTACCACTGAGGAAGAAGTTAACCGCTTACCCCAATTGGTTTCACAGATTAAGCAGCCAGTTTATTTTTTAGCTGGTGCTGATGATAAGGTTATGGAACCTAAGTTTGTACGCCATTTAGCTAGTTTTCATCAGCTTTTTCAGTATGTTGGCGATAATTTTATTGAAATTCCTAATTGTGGACACCTAGCTATGTTAGAACAGCCAGATGCACTTGCTGATCACATTCGGTCATTAGTCATTAGTCATTAGTTATTGGGCATTAGGAAAATTACTTCCCCATATCCTTCATATCCCTCATATCCCTCATATCTCCCCCTGCCTTCTAATACAATTGCATAACTTGACTTAGGGACAGCCGAGAGTTAACGCCCAAGGTTAGAGGTGATGTATGTCCACGGGCTAGATGATCAGCCGCTGCACAGCCTATCATAGCGGCGTTGTCTGTACAATATTTTAAGGGGGGGAACAGGACTCTGATGTTATGCTCCTCAGCTGCTGCTTGTAGGTGCTTTCTTAGTCCACTGTTAGCTGCTACGCCACCACCTACGGTGATCGTATCTAGTTTATAATCACGGGCGCAGGCGATAGCTCTTTTGGTTAAAGCTTTGGCTATGGTTTCCTGAAAACTGGCCGCAATATCAGCTATTGGCAGTTCTCTACCATCTTTCTCAAATTGCTGCACTAACCGTAACAAAGCAGTCTTTAATCCGCTAAAACTAGCATCATAGCGATGATGACCCCCACCTGGTAGAGAAATTTTTCCTTCTGGTAGCGCAAAGGCGTGGGTATCGCCTGTTTGTGCTAATTTATCAATAATTGGTCCACCCGGATAACCAAGCTTTAATAACCGTGCTACCTTATCATAGGCTTCCCCGGCCGCATCATCACGGGTTTCTCCTAGAGTTTCGTATTTACCACAATCTTTGACATAAATCAAGCTTGTATGTCCACCTGAAACGAGTAAGCTAATAAATGGGGGATCTAAAGTAGGCTGCGCCAAGTAAGTCGCGTAAATATGTCCTTCCAGGTGATGAACTCCCAAAAAAGGCTTCTTATGTACCATCGCTAGAGTTTTGGCAGATGTCAAACCTACTAACAAAGCTCCTACCAGTCCTGGCGCACAAGTGGCGGCAATCGCATCAATTTGTTCCCAACCCATAGAGCTTTCATCCATAGCTTGCGCTATCTGTTGATTAAGAGTTTCTAAGTGTTGGCGTGATGCTACCTCCGGGACTACCCCTCCATATTGTTGATGGACAGGAATTTGCGAGGCTATGATACTGCTACACACTTGACGATTGTTCACAATTGCCACAGCAGTTTCATCACAACTGGTTTCGATAGCTAAAACGGTTGTCATAGGTATTGGTAATTAGGCATGGGGTATGGGGTATCGGGCATGGGTCATTAGGAAAATGACTTTCCTATCTTCCCCAGTCCCCAATCCCCAATCCTTACTTTTGGTTGAGGAGCTTTAACTTTTATTTACTTAAACTTTACTCGATTCCCCGCCAAGAGTATGATGACTTCCTAGTTATCCAAATTAAACACTGTATAAGCCACTTCGTTTTGTACAAAGAACTTCTTGTTTTGTAATAAAAGGAAACAACTCCATGCGACGATTGTTTGCTTTGATTTTAGCGATTGGTCTTTGGTTCAATTTTGCTCCTCAAGCACAAGCTCTGGGAGCTAACCTTGTACCTTGTAAAGACTCTCCCGCATTTCAAGCACTAGCCGAAAATGCCCGCAATACCACTGCTGACCCAGAATCTGGTAAAAAGCGGTTTGATCGTTATTCTCAGGCACTCTGTGGACCTGAAGGGTATCCTCACTTGATTGTTGATGGTCGTCTTGACCGCGCCGGTGATTTCTTAATCCCTAGCATTCTCTTCCTTTACATTGCTGGTTGGATTGGTTGGGTTGGTCGTGCTTATCTACAAGCGATCAAAAAGGAATCTGATACTGAGCAAAAAGAAATCCAAATTGATTTGGGTCTAGCACTACCCATTCTCAGCACTGGATTTGCTTGGCCAGCAGCAGCACTCAAAGAACTTCTCTCTGGTGAATTAACAGCTAAGGATTCAGAAATTCCCATTTCGCCACGCTAATTTATCTGTTCTCATTCAATTGTTCTTGGAGACTAAATTCATGGCTGACAAAAGCGATCAATCATCCTATTTGATCAAGTTTATTTCCACAGCACCTGTGGCAGCTAGTATCTGGCTGACAATAACAGCAGGCATTTTGATCGAATTTAACCGCTTTTTCCCTGACTTACTTTTCCACCCTCTACCATAGGGTAAAAACGGGATTTACATCAGTAAACAGTGAACAGTAAACAATCCCATAACTGATAACTGTTTACTGATAACTAAAATAAATGCCAACATTTTGAATTTAGAGGCAAGATAAAATATGGCTCAAGCAGTAGATAGATCCAAGAATCTCCCCAGTGATCCTAGAAATAGGGAGACAGTAAGACCTGCTGGACGTGATCCACAAGATGGGAATCTAGAAACCCCAGTGAATTCTTCTCCCTTGGTTAAATGGTTTATTGGCAACTTGCCTGCTTATCGCCCTGGTCTAACTCCTTTGAGACGTGGGTTAGAAGTAGGTATGGCTCACGGTTACTTACTGTTTGGACCTTTTTCTAAATTAGGTCCCCTGCGCGATGCTCCCAATGCTAACTTAGCTGGTTTGCTGGGTAGCATTGGCTTGGTTGTAATTCTTACAGCTTGCCTATCCCTGTATTCCAATAGCAATCCAGCTAAAGCTCTTCCCAGTGTGACTGTACCCAATCCTCCAGTAGACGCTTTTAACTCCAAAGAAAGCTGGAATAACTTCGCTAGTGCTTTCTTAATCGGTGGTATTGGTGGTGCTGTAGTTGCTTACTTTTTGACTGTCAATTTGGGCATAATCCAAGGTTTAATCGGTTAATTTCATGTGTGGTAATGGGTAATTAGGTAATGGGTAATTGCAGCAACTGACAATTACCCATTACCTATTACCAAATTCAACTGCTAATTATCCAAATAGGACTGTTTCAATTTCATTTAAAGCAGCGTCAAAATCGTCATTCACGATTTGAATATCAAATTCATCTGCGGCTTGTATTTCCTCTTGGGCCCGGTGCAGACGGCAGGCAATCGCTTCATCAGAATCTTGCCCCCGTCCACGTATCCGTTTCTCCAATTCCGAACATGACGGCGGTAGTATAAAAATACTGAGGGCACTAGGAAAGGAAGCACGAATTTGTCTTGCCCCTTCCAGTTCAATTTCTAGCACCACCAACTTACCAGACTGAATGTGGTCAAGCACTACTGCACGGGGTGTACCGTAATAGTTACCAGCAAATTCCGCCCATTCCAAGAATTCCCCTTGAGCAACTAATTGCTCAAACTTGCTGCGGCTGATAAAGTAATAGTTTTTGCCGTTTACTTCTCCTGTCCGGGGAGAACGAGTCGTTACAGATACTGAATAATACAGTTCTGCATGACGTTGAAGGAGCTTTTGCATCAAAGTTCCTTTGCCGACTCCACTAGGGCCAGTCAAAACAATCAGCTTGCCCAGAGACGGGCTTTCTTTGGTAGTAGCACCACTGGGTATGGGTAAAACTTGCATTATCCGTTCAACTTGTGAATTAATCAGTATACACGCTTCATCAGTCTTGTATTAGTTGGCAGCCCAACCAAGCACTCAGAAATTAGAAATTTTTAGCACTAGTGACAGAATACTGTCTATTTTAGATCCTACGGCCGATACATAACAAATAGGAGGGTTTATAGACCCACATCTAATTAATTATCTGCCGTCTGATGATCGCGGGAAATAACAAACCGATTTGCTACCGTTTCCGGCTGAATCGCTGATAAAACTACATGACTTGAATCAGTTATAATTACAGCCCTAGTCCGACGACCATAAGTTGCATCAATCAGTTGGCCTCTGTCCCTAGCATCAGTAATGATGCGCTTAATTGGGGCAGATTCTGGACTGACAATGGCAACTACTCGATTGGCGGATACAATGTTGCCAAAACCGATGTTGATTAATTGAATGTCCATAAAAAAACTGGCGCTAAAGGCGCTAGTAAAAGCTTGTGATAAACATATTCTCATGTTATACCTAAAGAATGGGAGTTACAACGATTAAAGTCTTGATATATTGAGTTTTCTAATAACAACAGCTTTTTTTTAGCTCTTTATCAGTTAAAAACATCAAATATCTTTCTAAAGGTATATGGAAAATTATACTCATAAGAGTTAATAGTAAGTTTTCTTGACGCTCCCGACCCTAAAGTCGATATTCTTTGGCGTTAAGTTCTGTAACCAAGTTTTTGTACCCTTATCACAAATTTATGCTTACCAAAGAAGCTCATGTACAGGGCGGGGAAAACTGGGGGATTGGGGATTCGCCTACCACTCATGGTTTAAAGCTAGCAAAATTGCCAGTAATTTAGATTTATCTGAATCTGTTAATACTGCAAAGTAATTAACCTGTCCTTTAATTAAAGGTATTTCATCACTTCCTAACTCAGATTATTATCCCTTTGCTGATTTATAACTAATCGCAAAACTGATAATCCTAAGATTATTAAAAATAGCACCAAACCAATTGTACAACCATAGCTAAATTCTAAATTAATAAATGCTTGCTCATACAAATAGTAAACGATTGTTTTAGAACTATTGAGTGGACCGCCTCCAGTCATAATATAAACTTCTTCAAAAACTTTAGTAGCAGAAATAGCAGAGATTACAGCTACTAAAGCTAAATAAGGCTGCATTAAAGGTATGGTAATATCTAAATGTTTACGAATACCATCTGAGCCATCAATTACTGCGGCTTCATAAACATCAGGAGGAATAGATTGCAACCCTGCTAAATAAATTAGCATGTAATATCCTAAACCCTTCCAAATAGTTACAGCCATGATGCTGGCAAGTGGAATGGGGACAATTCCTAAGATTTTTTCAGGACTGCTTAACCAAGGAATTCCTTCAGGAAATATTCCTAGATTTTTTAAAAATTGATTTAGTAAACCGTTCTCTGCATACAACCATTTCCAAGCTATTCCTGCCACTATCATTGAAATCACTACAGGAGTGTAATATGCAGTTCTGAACCAATTCATACCCCGCAGTTTTTGATTTACCAAAATTGCCAAAATTAAAGGAGCAACTACTAAAATTGGTACAACTCCTATAAGATATAGAATAGTGTTTTCTAAGGTTTTCCAAAAAACAGCATCTTTCCACAACCGGAAAAAGTTATCAAATCCTATTAATTTAGTAGGTTCTCCAATTTCTTGATAGCTGGTAAAGCTGAGGTAAAATGCTTGTATTGCAGGCCAAAAAACTGTTAGGCCTAGAATGATTAAAGCAGGTAATAAAAATAAGTAAGGTGTTAATTTTTGGTGAATGAGAATCGAATTTTTTTGTAGAAAAAATCTATTGATCATAGTTATGTTTGACATTCTGAATAACACTTAACTAAGTCGGCGTTAAAAAATCTACTTATGCAAGGAAATGTTATATTAACAAATAACTCAAAAATTGCTTATGGCACAGTTTTTACAAAACTATACATACAATAGTACTTACAATAGTACTTATTCCGTTTACTTAGTTAGAACTAATACTATTACTTGCTGAAGTATATTATACATCTCCCAAAAATATAGGACTTCTATCTGATTTTTGTTGGTGTAGCCTGCGCTTTGCGCTTACGAAATTGCGTACACATCTCCATCAGATGTGTTTTCTTTCTTGTTGCCTATACCCTGGCTCAATAGAAGAATATGGCTTTGTCTTCTATAAGGGATACATAAATACAAATCGCAGGGCTATATATAGGTGATCAACCCTTAACTTACATTTATTTAGTTACGAAATGCGATAAATCTATCCAAGGGATGATTTTTGGTGTTTACCCCTGAAATCTAGGTATAAATTTTGTAATCTTCACTATAGAGAATCATGATTTGTGAGGAGAGCAGATTTTGACAAATATAAAATTTTTAACTACTCTAAGTCCTAATTGGGTGCGGTTTAGAGGAGCAACCCTCCTAAGTTTTCTTTTTATGGCTACAGCTACTTTTCAACAAACCGCATCTGCTAATGAAAAATTTGTTACTGAGCATCAAAGTAATGAATTGAGTTATAGCCCAACGGCTGAAGCATGTTCTTTGCCTAATTCTTCTGTATTAGGCAAAGAAGCGCAAATAGAAAAAAATCTAGTTATTTCTCAGAAGAGTGAGGCAATTATTCAAGAGAAACAACCCTATCTAATTTGGTAAAATTAATCTTATTATCATCCTCATTTTGGGTTAAAATGGTGCTGATGATGCGGCTACTCAAATCAGAACCAATTTTCTGAATTTAGGCGCTTCCTCACATATTGTACAGCAACTGGTAAAGACTCTATATGGTCTTTGTTTCTCACGAATAGCAGCAACTTCTGGTCTTCCTACTGCTCAAATAACAACAGGCAATTTAGTGGCAAGTCTTAAAGGTCTAAAAGCCACTTCTGTAATTTCCCAAGCAGATCCTGTGCAGAATGTTAACATTAACACGGCTAATGTGGATATTAATCGGTTAAATGCTGCCATCAATGCTTACAACGAGATTATCCGAGAAAGTAGTCCAGAAACTCTCAAACAGCTATCAAAAAACGAAAACTTTTTGGAAGCTGGTAGGGTGCTGAGACAATTAAGGGCTGCGCTGAAATAGCATAGAATTTTTTAAGACTAACTCAATAGTTGAGTCATATTTTCGATCATGTCTTTCATCAGAAAGCATGGTATTTTTATTTTTTACCATTATTCACAACCAAAGGAAGTGGAAAGTTTGTGTATAATTTAGCTTATGTAATAAGCCATTTATCATGTAACTTACATAATAAATAATGGTGATATCATTAGGAATTTGATATCAAGTTAATCACATTTTCTCAGGGGCTATTGATCAAATACTAACGTTAAATGAGGTGTTGACTATATTACTAAAGCTTTTCAAGCAGAGGATGTATTCATCATAGTTCAGCATCAACTAACTATTGTTAGACAACGCGAGGAAGTTTATCAAGATAATCAGTTAAATCAGTATTTAACGAGGGAAATTGAGGAATGCAAGCAAGTTAAGTCCAAACTAAAGTTGTTACTAACAACGATTAATTTAGTTAGTCAAGCCCCTAATTTACATCATGCTCTAGAGGTTGTATTGAGTGAAGTATGTTCGATGATTGATTGGGAATATGGTGAGGCTTGGATGACTAATTCAGATGGTACAAGATTGAAGTTATATCAAGCTTACTATGATTGTTTTGATCAAGCGTTAAGACGGTTTCTTCGAGCCAGTTAACAGTACAGTTTTGCAGATGGAGTTCAACTAATAGGACGACTTTGGAAGACTCAGCAACCGGAATGGATTCAGGATGCTTCTCTAGTGCAGTAAGATGCTTATCCACGGTTTGAATTGGTGCAGGATGCTGGTTTGAAAACTGCATTTACAGTACCAATTAATATAGAAGGAAATGTACTTGCGGTGATGTGCTTTTTTAAGCGATCGCCTTTACCTCATAATCCAGAACTTGTGGAGTTGGTAAATCCAGTTGCTTTGGAATTGAGTGGATTTATTGGCCGTAAGCAAAGAGAATAAGCTTTGAAACGAGCAAATAAGGAGTTATTACGATTAGCTAATCTAGATAGATTAACACAAATTGCCAATCACAGGTGTTTTGATGAATCGCTGACTAATGAGTCGCTACGATTGCAAAGGGAAAAATTACCTTTGGCATTGTTACTTAGTGATATAAATTTTTTCAAATCCTACAATGATTACTATGGACATCAAGTAGGTGATAAATGTTTCCGTCAAGTAGCAGCTGCAATGTTACAAAGTTGCAAACGTCCTGCGGATTTGGTAGCCCGTTATGGTGGTGAAGAATTTACTATCCTACTACCTAATACAGATTTAGAGGGAGCAATTCATATCTCTCAAAAAATTCAAGTCCAAATAGCCAGAATAGCTATCCCTCATCAACGATGATCTGTTAGTGGTCAAGTAACATTGAGTATTGGTATTGTTAGTATGATTGCTACCATTTGGGCTTTACAAGAAGACATGATTACCGCAGGAGACCAAGCACTTTGTCAGGAAAAGGCTCAAGGACGCAATACTTACTGTGTGTATTCTGCTGTTTAATTACCAGGTATTTATGAACTAATGCAGGTAAATGAAGTACAAAATTTAGTAATAAAAACTTACACCAAAAGGATTTTATTGCTGATTGCTGACTAGTACTGAATATTTACTGTTTATTTCATTTTAATGATTTTAATATGCAATTATCTCTATCCAACATTCCCTACTTCAATAAGTAACACAACGAACTACACATACATGGAATTCAGGACTATAGTTTTTAAAAATCCAGTAGCTATGAAAATATAAATTATGCACGTCAAGGTTCCAGCTTTCTTATTGTATAAAAAAAGCTAGTTAGACAACAATGTTTAATTTGAATTTCTCAATCACCTATGAAAATACAAGACTATGCAATAGTGAATCAGAGATTCGAAAACTAAGAAAATAAATAACACTTTTGACAAGCTGTAGGTAGGAATTGGAAAATTCGACAACGTTCCTCTGTCAA
>CAKZGI010000382.1 GCA_936914905.1 uncultured Trichormus sp.
ATCCGACCGGGGGACGAATGGAAGACGGCGTTCCGGACCCGCTACAGTTTGTTCGAGTATCGTGTCATGCCATTTGGCCTAACCAACGCCCCAGCCGTATTCCAACATATGATGAACGACATTTTCCGGGAGTATCTTGACCAGTTCATGGTGGCGTATTTAGATGACATTCTCATCTACTCTCCGGATCCCAACACCCATGAGCAACATGTCCGCCTGGTGTTGTCGAAACTTCGGGAATACGGCCTCTACGCCAAATTCGAGAAGTGTGCATTTGAGCGGCCATCGGTGGAGTTTCTCGGTTACATCGTCTCGCCTAACGGTATCTCCATGGATCAGAAGAAAGTAGTCGCAATCCAAGAATGGCAGCCTCCGACACGGGTAAGAGACGTCCAATCCTTTCTTGGTTTTGCCAATTTTTATCGACGGTTTATAAAGGGGTTCTCTAGTATTGCGCAACCGTTGGTTGCGCTTACCCGCAAAGACAAACCATTCCGTTGGACGCCGGTAGAGCAAACGGCATTCGAGTCCCTCAAGACTGCTTTTATGTCTGCCCCAATACTCCTTCATCCTGATCCAACAAAGCCGTTTATAGTGGAGACAGATGCATCAGACTTTGCCATTGGCGCTATACTCTCGCAGTCCGACATAGATGGGATACTCCACCCGGTGGCATACTTCTCCCGCAAGTTCACAGCTCCCGAGATCAACTACCCGATATACGACAAAGAATTGGCAGCTATTATCTTCGCTTTCGAGGAGTGGCGGCCTTACCTAGCTGGGGCCCAGCACCGTGTTCAAGTTGTAACCGACCACAAGAACCTGTTGTACTTCACTTCCACCCGCACCTTGAATCGTCGCCAAGCTCGATGGTCTATTTTTCTTGCAGACTACGACTTCGACATCACCTTTCGCCCGGGAAGCCGACATAGCAAAGCCGATGCTCTTTCCCGGCGCTCAGAGTTCGTACCACGTCCCGGCGACAAGACATATGATCAACAGTCCCAATGCATGTTGACGCCAGACCAAGTACAGATCTCTGCAGCCTATGTGCTCCACGACGAGACCCTAGTAGCCGAGATCGCCACCTCCACTTCGACCGACCGCTTTGCGCAGGACGTTAAAGCGAGCCTCAACGACCCAACTCACCAATCACATCGAGATAACCTTGCAAAGTTTTCCTTTCAGGATGGGATACTCCTTCGGAATGATCTGGTCTACGTTCCGGATGGACCGTGCCGAGTTCGAGTCATCACAGAATGTCACGACCGTCCGCTTGCGGGCCATTTTGGAGTTGCTAAAACTTTGGAGCTAATCTCTCGAACCTATTGGTGGCCCCAGCAGTGGAAACTCGTCAAAGACTTCGTCAAGACGTGCGACACCTGTTCCCGATCCAAAACAGCCCGTCATCGCCCGTACGGACTGCTTCGCCCGTTACCAATTCCGGCGCGGCCTTGGTCATCCATATCCATGGACTTCATTACAGACTTGCCACCATCTCAGGGGTATGATTCTATCTTGGTAGTTGTGGATCGGTTCACCAAGATGGCGCACTTCATACCATGTTCTAAAGCCATATCAGGACCCAAGACAGCTGACCTAATTTTGGCGAACGTGGTGCGGCTCCACGGTCTTCCTGACGACATTACTTCTGACCGTGGTGCACCCTTTATTTCGCACTTTTGGAAACGTCTCTTCCACATCCTTGGCACCACCACCAAGCTCTCGACGGCATTCCACCCCCAAACGGATGGACAAACGGAACGGGTAAACCAAGTGTTGGAGCAGTACCTCCGTTGCGTGGTGAGTTACCAGTAGGATGATTGGACAACGTTCCTTCCAGAAGTAGAATTCGCTTATAACAATACCCTGCATTCATCCATTGAATCCTCCACATTCTCTATCAACTTTGGTTTCCAACCTCATTTCAGTGTGTCCCTTCATTTGGTTTGGTAACCACCTTGGAAAAAGAAAGGGTATGACGGTTAAAAGACATCTACCTCGCTAATGCCCAAGTTCGACAAAGCACAGCAGCTAACAATCTACAAATGTCGGCACCACAATTTCATGTATGTGACATGGTATGGCTACTTTGTCGCAATATTACGACCAATCACCTATGTGCAAAGCTAGATTATATAAATTTGGGTCCCTTACATCAAATTGCATCCATAGTGTCTTCCATGAATCCCTCTCGAAAGTCTACCATCCCTCAGCACTTCCTAGGAAGCAACCCACTCAACCACCCCCCATTGAGCTAATGTCGGGAGATGAGTATGAAGTCGAAGAAATCCTTGACTCCAACCTCATACGTTGAAAGCTCTATTATTTGGTTCTCTGGAAGGGATAGCCGGTCACAATCACTACTT
>CAKZGI010000383.1 GCA_936914905.1 uncultured Trichormus sp.
TTACTTTAATTCCAGAAAAATATTTTAGCGATGTCTGTGGTTGGCGTAGCTAAAAACACACTTTTTGCCCCACCTCACAAAATCGTGTTGCTCCCGTGGTAATATATCAATCTCACCCAGATATGAGTGGTACTCTATGGGGTTAAATAGTTTTATGCTGTCATCACTATCAATATAGCCAATAATCCAAATATTCGTAAATGAATGAGATTGAAACAAATTGAGGATTTGATTAATAGGACTCATAGTTACACCTTTTGTACTCTAAACCACTATCTCTATTTAGAGGGTAATCTTAGATTGTTTAACTAATCATACTCACCGAGGCGCTTGGAAACCTTATTTATTTCCGGCTCGGAACTACTTACTCGAATCGATATTATAAAGTCGAGTAGGATATTCCTGATAACTTTCGTCATTCACAATATCTGGTTGCAAGTCTACAAGAGCATCTAGTACGACTAGGACGAATTGGAGCCACTGTCCTATAAATTCATCAGATGTAACCGGAATCCCAGTATCGGGTAAAAACTGGAACTTCTCACCCGAACCGGGTGTAGTTTCAAAGCGGATCGTGATTTTATCACCTTGCCGGTCCATCAACATTCCCAGAGCAGTACCCTGTTCAAAGAAATCAAATTCCACTGGTGATTTCGTGTCGGTCGTCAGTTGTTTCAAGACAATAGGAATGTATTCAAATATAGTAGATAGGTCTGGACGCAGGTCAAAGCAGGCATCATGCTCCTAAACATGGATAACAAACTCTTCCTCATAAATTGAAAGGAAATAGTTTAGAGATATAAAAACTCTAGTTGCGTCCACCATCTCTACACAATAACCTGGTTTGCTTAAGTTTTCCCACCAGTAAGATATCTCGAATGCTTGACTCATATGCTCACTATCTCAATTAAAAGGATACGCGGTTTTTAAGATTAGCTCCTTGCTGCGGATAACCTTGACAATCATTACGTCTTTGAGGACTGTACTATCAGGCAGATAGACAACTTTAGTCTTGGCTTCCATGCGGAACAATTGGCATTCCATCTCGGTATTCTTCATTATACAGTCTTAAACCATTCTTGGTCAGCTAGATATTGAGATTAAGCCTTACTATAGTTGATAAAATGTAGGAAATAAGCCTTGATACCATGAAAACTCAAACACTTTTTCAGATTCTAGATTATTCTAAATCCTCCTCTTCTTCCTTCTAACTCCTGACTCCTGACTTCTAATCGTCACGAACAACTTTTTCAGCAAGCCCTACCTAATGGTGATTTCATCCACTGGTAAGCGACAAAAATTAATAATAAACCAATAAAAAATAAAACTGCCATTAGAACAATTTGGTACCATAAAATATGTGGTAATAGTAAATCTAAAACTAAGTGCATTAAGTTCATAACGCCATAAAATATAGTCAAGCCAAAATGCGTGACTCGATAGCGTTTTTTTTCAGTAAAAGCTGTACCAACTATTGCTAACATTGGCAACATAAAAAAGCCCAGCATCAACCAAAAAATTCCCGAAAGTTCATTGATTGATGTAGCTTTTTGAGATTCAACCACATTTAAACCGTGAAATAATGGTATTAAACCCAGTTGAGTATGAAACAGTATACCTAATAGAAACACTGTCCACAAAGCAATTATTTTCTCTCGATAATTGATCATGATATTTCTTCCATCTATCTATAATTTATAACCTATGTGACGAAGTAAATCTTGACGTGCCTTTATATCCTCATTTCCTTCTACACCTTTGGGTGGAAAGCCATCAATAACACCGAGAATACCCCGACCTTGTTGAGTTTCTGCTAAAATTACCTGGACAGGATTAGCGGTAGCACAATAAATCGTGCAAACTTCTGGACATTGTTTAATAGCATTGAGAAAGTTAATAGGATATGCGTCTTTAAGTACAATTATAAAACTGTGTCCTGCACCAATTAATTGAGCATTTTTTGTAGCTACTTCTTGCAGAAATTCTTCATTTCCAGCAATTCTAATTAAACAAGCGCCTGATGCTTCACAGAAAGCGATACCAAACTTTACCTGTGAAGATATGCCTACCATGATTTCATATAAATCTTCTACACTTTTGATAAAGTGGGTTTGTCCCAAAATCAGGTTACAACCTACGGGAATGTCTATACTAAAGGTTTTGAGTTCCATATTTTTTGGACAAAATATTTGTTATGGAACTATTGTGATATTTTTCAGATGGTTAAACCTCAGTAGTATAGATTTCAGGATATGTGATATAGGAAATTGAATGCTGATACATCACACATCAGATTTACTGAACTGTCCCAGCAGTATCAATATTTTAACGTAAGCAGCTCGGTATAAAAATTGTCATTATTATCAGGCAAGAGGTGAACCAGCGCGGCCTTGGGGAACCACTGGGGTGGACGGGTTTCCCAGCATAAAGCAAGTGGCGTGGTTTCCCCCATGTAGGCGCTTCGCCTTCGCGCAGGGTGCGACTGGAGAACCCGAAGAGTAAGAGGCACTCATGCAATAGGGAAGAGGTTTTGGTCAATTTTACTTCTCGTTACATAATCCGGTATATCTATCAATTAATCTCAATAGTATTGCGGGATAATTACACGCCTAACAGCATTTGCAAGGAACATCAGGAATTATTCGAGTTTATCCCAGTAAATCGATCAATTTTCAGTTTAGAAAACTCCTAATCTATACAGAAAAAATTAGAAAAAAGTTGAAGAATCTCACCAAAAATGTGAACAGTCTAAACAACTCTTATGAATTGCTAAAATGGGAGTAGAGAAAGCCATTTAAACCGACGAAACTACAGCTACAGCTTGGATAAATCAACAACTTGTAGCCTTGGGTATGAGTAACCTTCCTTCGGAGGAAATTATCATGAACATTGCACAAGAAACACGGTACTCTTCACCTGAAGAATACCCTGAACTAGAAGTAAATTCAGACATACGTCACGAATATATTGATGGATTTATTATACCAATGACAGGCGGAACACCAAATCATAACCAAATTACTGGCAATATATATGTAGCAATACATATTGCTCTCAAACGTCTTCCTTATCAAGGATTTATAACAGACCAACGTCTTTGGATTCCAAATAGGAGAATTCACACTT
Organism: uncultured Trichormus sp.; assembly: GCA_936914905.1. Taxonomy (GTDB): domain Bacteria; phylum Cyanobacteriota; class Cyanobacteriia; order Cyanobacteriales; family Nostocaceae; genus Trichormus_B. The sequence goes on from CAKZGI010000383.1 coordinate 3,127, forward strand.
ATCCTAAGATTATTATGGTTGTTCAAACTCCCTTGGTATTTGAAGAAGGAAGAATAGACACTGTTACTAATCCTGTCATGATTGCTGAGATTTTATCAAATTCAACCAAAAGCTATGATAAAGACGAAAAATTTGCTGCTTATCGAACAATTCCCACCTTTCAAGAATATATTTTAATTGACCAATATAGAATGTACGTTGAGCAATACTGCAAAATTGGTGATAATAAATGGGTATTTTATGAATTCACAGATGCAGAAACAACTTTAAATTTAGCCTCTGTTCCTTGCCAAATTGTGTTAGCTGATATTTACGATAAAGTGAATTTTAATGTTGAAGAATAAATCCATAATCTTAACTTATTTATAACAAGAAAATTAGATTATTTGCTATTATTTTCTTTAATTCCTTAGTTCTTGTAAAGCAATATCTCTAAATTTCCCTTGCAAATTTTCCCAAGTCACACCTGCTAAACTGGGTAAAACAATGTGAGCAGTTCCCACTCTTGCCGGTGGTCCTATACCTACCGCCCACATACTTGCGGCTAAAGCTGCATCAATACCTGCGGCTGCATCTTCAAAAACTACACATTGCTGTGGTGAAAGTCCTAACTGCTGGGCTGCAAACAGAAATAAATCTGGTGCGGGTTTGGGTTTTTGGACACTATAACCATCTGTGATTGCGTCTATTTTATTACCAATTCCCAATTTCTCAATCACCACACGCGCATTTTTACTCGCTGAACCAATAGCTATCTTCAACCCAGCTTGACGCAAATCGTCCAAAAAGGAAACAGCACCCGGTAATAAATCCTCAGGTGTGATACGTTGAATCAACTCGACATAATAGTCATTTTTACGTTCCATCATCTCCTGAATTTGCACTTCCGAATATCGCCTATCACCAATAATTAGCATCAGCGAAGCACGGCGAGAAATTCCCCGCAATGCCTCATTAGCTCGACGGTTAAAAGGAATACCTTCCTCATCTGCTAATCTCTGCCAAGCTAAGTAATGATATTCTGCTGTATCGGTTAACACACCATCTAAATCGAAAATCATCCCCTGAATTGCAGTGGCGGGATTTCTCCTCCCGTTCCCAGTCCCCAATTCTTGGTGTAAATCAAAATCCTCCCATTTACCATGCCAGTTTAATTTAAACTTCAGCCTTGTCCAGTTTGACGGTAGGTGGGGATTAGCTACGGGTTGACTATCTGTAAATTGGATACCTCCAAAACCGAAAACTACAGCTTGCCATATTCCCCCAGCACTAGCGCCGTGAATCCCATCACTAGTATTGCCTCGTCTATCTGCCAAGTCGACCATAGCCGCTTGCATGAAGTGTTCGTAAGCTTCCTGGGTTTGGCGTAAATCTGCGGCTAAAATCGCGTGAATAGCTGAACCAAGGGAAGAACCATAGGTAATATCTGTGCGGGGTGCGTAGTAGTCCCAATTGACCTGCAATGTTTTTAGGTTGTAGGGAAAAGCAGTATTTATACGCATCAAATAAAGTAACATTAATACATCTGGCTGCTTGAGGACTTGGCGTTTGTTGGTGCCTTCAATACCTAAAATGCTTTGAATTGACTTTTGGCGTGGTTCGTAATCTGCTAAATTAATATCATCTAATTGAAAAAATCCCTCACATTGCTCAATTAATCCTGTTTCTGGGTTGTAGGGAATCCAGATTTTGTTGATGATTTCTAGCCAATGGTTTCTGATTTCGTCAGTAAGTTGCAATTTTTTCTCTAGTTCTGTAGCTTTTTCTGGGAAATGACGACGTAACCAATCATCAACTATACAAGCTTTTTCTAAATGCCATTGCACTAGGCGGTTAGTGAATGCATTGTTATGTACTAACTCGTGATATTCATCTGCACCTATGACGTTGCGAATTTCATAACGTTCGGTTTGGGGGTTAAATTCAACACGGCTATTCCAAAAAATTGCGGTATCTAGAATTATCTCTGCGCCATAATCTCTGAGCCATTCATCGTCACCAGTGACTTGCCAATAGTACCATACAGCATAAGTTATAACTGCGCTAATATGAATTTCGCGATCGCGACACCAAATCCGCACATCCTCAGCATAATAATCACTAGGTAGCGACCATCTCGGTGTTACTTCATCACCTGTCACCGCACTTTCCCAAGCATACATCGCACCCTGATATTCATAATGTGTTGCTTTGCGTCGCGCTCCATTTAAACTATGATAGCGGTAACTCAGTAAATTACGCGCTAATGCTGGTTGAGTAAAAGTAAAAAATGGCAGAATGAAAATTTCTGTATCCCAAAAAATATGACCGTGATAACCAAAACCAGACAAGGTTTTAGCAGGAATACTTACCCTGTCATCATCACGGGGAGCAGCAATGATTAGTTGAAATAAATTATACCTAATAGCAAATGTGGCTGTATTATCTCCCTCAATTGTAATGTCGCTTTTGTCCCAAACTTCCGCCCATGCTTGTTCATTAGCATTACGTAGGGTGATATAATCCGGTAGGTGGTCGAGTTTTTCCTGTGCGGTGGAGACTGGTTGTTCAACATCCCGTGAAGTAAAAACGGTGGCAATTTTCTCTATGGTTACGGTCTGTTGTGGTTCAGAAAAGAAAGTTGTACTGATGCTAGGGTAGCCAGGTGCAGTATTGACTTGCATTGCCGTTTCTATTCCTGATATGGTCATTTTTGCAACCATACCGAGATCAATTCGGGAGTAGCGGGTGCGACTGTGTAACCAGAAGCCTTTGTCAATTTTCCCTTGGTCTAGTCTTTCCCAGTGATTGAAACCTTTATTTTCGGGGTAGCCGTTAATACTCGCTTGGATTTCAATAAATCCATGAAAATCTATTGTTGTTAACTGGCAACGTTGTCCTAATACATGATGATCCGCTAAACTTGCAAAGCGTTCAAAGCTGATATCTATGGTTTTTCCAGTGGGACTACGCCAACGCAGATAACGGCTAAGAATCCCTTGATGTAGCTCTAATTTCCGATTGTATTCTAAGATTTTACCTTGATCTAGACGAAAGCGATCGCCATCAATCATTACTACCAATGGTAGCCAGTCTGGACAGTTAGCCAGTTCGGTATAGACTACGGGAACATCATCATAAACACCGTGAATAAATGTAGCTGATAGTGTGCGTGGATAGCTTTCTTCAAAGCTGCCTCTTGTACCTAAATAACCGTTACCAATGGTGAATATTGTTTCTCTAGTGTGTAATTCATCGGGATTAAATTGGTTTTCTATTAATACCCAATCTGTGTAGATAAAATCTCGTTTGTTTTCCATATTGATGAATGAATAGAATTTGTCTCACGCCAAGGTGCAAAGCAAGAGGGAAAAAAGAAAAGAAAAATCAAAAGTTATAATTTATTTGTAAATTTGAGCGTATTGTTGTTGATGTTGGGCGATAATTTTTTCGGCTCTGGGTTTGTAAATGAGATGAAATAATGTCTCCATATATCTATCTCTTGCGTCGTTTTCTTCTGGGGCGATAAAGTTCCAAAATATAAATATTTTAGCTAGTAATAGTAATTGTTCTGTGTGTGATTTCCAGTTGTATTTATGGCGAATTCTTCGAATCATCCATTGGGAAGTTTCTTGCCAATATTCTGGGTTAGCATCACATTTATCTAAGAAGTTAATAATTGTCTTAGCTGTTCTTTCTAAATCTGTAGGGTTGAGATGAAATCCAGTTTGCAAATCTTCAAGAATTTCTGATGATCCGCCAAATTTAGTTGCAAAGGTTGGTAAGCCAGAAATCATTGCTTCTAATATACTACGTCCGAAGGCTTCATAAAGGGCAAAATGAATATAAATACCTTGATAATCAGCAATAATCCGATAAGCTTCACCAATTTTTTGGCTTGGTAGACGCATTCCTAACCAGCGGATTTTCCCTTGCAGATGATGTTCGTTAATAATATTATGCAGTTTGGCGATTTCTCCCCATTCTTCTGGATGTGTGGCTTCATTTACAGATAAATTACTAGTTAATAAAATCAGGTTACATCGAGTTTGTAATTCTTGACTTTTACCAAAACATTCAACTAAACCAGTGAGGTTTTTAATTGAGGTAATTGGTGCAACTGTAAAAATTGGTCTTTTATGAATCTCGTCTATGTTACCGAGAATATGATCATGTTGCTGTTGAAACAATAAATCTTTAATTTTTTGGCTTTCTTGTGGATTTCTATCTTCTGTTTGACTGTAGGGGAAAAATAAGGTTTCACTGACTCCAGGGGGAATCATATTAAATTTAGGATTAAATAAATCAATTCCATCAACTACATGATAGAGTTGGGGCATGGTAAAACATTTGTAAGACTCATATTGTCCCATCGTGTCTGGTGTACCGACAATTTCTTGATAGGATGAAGCAACAATAAAATCGGCAGCATTCATGCTAATTAAATCGGCGGTAAATTGGGCTGAGAAATGATACTTTTTATCTAGGTCTTGCCAATATAAGTTACTAAATAAATGTTTTGGTTTTTCTAGGGAATGGGCAATATTGCATTGAGGAATTCTTAAGCTACTGGAGAGGAGAGAGGCGACTAAGTTACCATCGCTGTAGTTACCAACAATTAAATCTGGTTTACCTAAAAATTGTGTTAGCAGTTCTGTTTCTGCATCTTGGGCAAATTTTTCTAAGTAAGGCCAAATTTCAAACTTAGAAATCCAGTTATTAATAATTTCTGGATTACAATCTCTAAATGGAACTCGTAAAATCCAAGCATTTTCTGTATTGTGAACTTTTTCTAAATGCAAGTCACAAAATGTACTATCACAATTGGGAATTAGGCGAGTTAAAATAATTACATGAGGTTTGATACCTAAGAAGTCAAGACCAGCAAGTTTTATTTCCTGTTGGAGTTTGTTTTCTAAACTGCGTGCTTGTTCCAGGACATAAATAACTTGACCTAATGTTTCATCTCGTCCTAGAACGTCTTCTTGTGCTACCCAACCATGTATGGAAACGAGGACGACGCGAAAAACTGCGGGAATACGTGCGACAAAAGCTTCGAGAATGTAGGTTTGGGGGGTGTCAATGAGTCTTTGTAGTAGTTCTAAGGTTTCCCTAACTCGCGCAGCGTTGTTACCCCAACCAGCTTCTAAACCGAGTTCTTGAAGATGAGAACGAAATTGTACGTAGGGTTCATCAGGGGAAAGTGCCCTTAATAGGGTGATGGCTGGTTTAATTAGTTTAGCAAACTGGATACCGGAATGAATGTGATCGCTAATTAACAGCTTCATGCCATTGAATTGTATCCCTTGTAATGCCTGAAACAATATTTCTAGCCAATGTTGAGGATCGGAGACAAATTGATTGCATAGATAATGGTTCAGGAAAGTCAGACCTTGACCAATCTCTCTGGGATCGCTAATTCTCGGAGATGTTTGGTAAAATGGGTGGAGGTCAATTTCTAGGATGTGGGGTTGGTAACGGTTGACTAAGCGATCACTCACATCTAAAAATGCTTTAGGAGTCATTAAATCGAAATGCGTGAAATCTGCGGTTAGTCTCCACACTTCTTGACTAGCTATCCTTGGTCTGACGACAAACCAAGTATTTTCATCTTCGAGAATAATTTCATGAGTGTAATGAATAAGCGTACCTAACGATGAAGAATGGTAAAAATAGGTAGGTTTTTCAGATTCATGACAATAATTAGTAAAGGCCTGTAAAATTTCATTCCTCAAAAAGTAACATTTCTCAAAATTATCCAATATCAACAGAAACTGACGTAGTGCAGTTTTTTCCTCACTGGTTAAAACAGCCTGAAATAATTCATACATGGGAAATAACCCAACTATAACAACTACAATTGTAAGAATTCAGGAGTCAGGAGTCAGAATGTTTGAGAAATTGGTTAATTATCAAACAGGTATTTTTGGCGTTAGCCTGAAAAAGCTGACTGCTGATACCTGTTCGCGTAGCGTGCCGTTAGGCATTAGCTGAATGCCTACCTACAAACTCATTTGTATCTCTTGAAAAACTGGATTCTTAGATAATTAGATTAGGTGAGATGTATCTTTTTCTGATAGTAAATTACTTGTAAGAAGTATCGTATCTAGCTGAGGTGTGAAAGCCTTGGGTAATTCTGGTAATTCTTTAGATATAGGAAGGAAAAAACAACTTACATGTCTACCTCTCCTCTTTCCCATTTAAAGCCTCAATTAGTATCTTACTGATGACTGCTGACTCTGACTGTAGATATTTTTGTGGCTAATTTTGTTGTTTTGATATTTCATGACCTGCTGAATGCAATTTTGTAAACTCCTCGTGTGACAGTATTTAAATAGGCATTTGATACATAGGTAAAAAATCCCATCAACTATAATTTTTTTGGATAAAATTTGCCAAGTTGGCTAAATGCATTCAAAAAAAATAGTATTCTGCATATCAGATGAATGTCTGTGTTCGCTATTTTTTAATTCCAAAATCGGCTTAGTCTCTAATGCCAAGGGCATAAGTTTAGCATTTGCATATAGGTAAGGGAGAATCGGTGAAATGAAACTAAGAATTAATAAAATTTTTGACTTCCAGACTCAAAAATACCAAAGCAACACCTGTCAAAATTACCAGTTGTTAATGATACTAAAAAGCCCAAGCTGATGATAAATTCATTCCTAGTACACTACGGCGTAAATAGAGCATCTATTTAAAATAGATGAAAAGCCTACTCCATAAGATTTTTTATTTTTGACTTTCGCCTTGCGGCACTAGCTTGTAAGCCCCATAAGTCCTGCTATTAATCTTTCTGCAAAACAAAAGTCACAGAAAATAATAGTATTCTTGTAAGCATTCAGCTAATGCCTAAAGGCATGCTACGCAAACAGCCATCAGCAGTCAGCTCTTTCAAGCTAACGCCAAAAATACCTGTTTGATAATTAACCAATTTCTCAAACATTCTGACTCCTGAATTCTTACATATTCTTTTGGTTAAAAATCAGTTGATATTTACATGAGAAATGAAGAATTTATTTAACTTCAAATATCACTTTTATCATAGAAACCTGTGGCTTTTAAAAAGATTTTTATAAATCTCTAATGGTGGAAAATATGGAGATAGTCACAAGCGATATCTAAATGCTGTTTTCTCGATTTTTGGCAGTTATAGTAGGAGTCAGGAGTCAGGAGTAAAACTCTCTTGCTGTTTAGGTTTAAATTTAGATTCTGTACCTCATTGATCTGCAATCTGCTGTATAGACTAGACATTGCTAATAGAGAATCCCGCACGAAAGTAACGATAAACCTTCAATAGTAAAAATTATATCCAGGACAGTCATGAACTACCGAATTTCTTCTTCTCAAACTAACGTTCAGAATCTTATTACTCCTGAAGAATTAAATCAAATCCTTGAAGCTGTCGCTGATGGTAGATATTCCTGGGCTTGTGTGCTGATTTTACGTTTTATTGGTTATAATCCACTGCATTATATTCCCCAGCGCACTTATAGCCGTTTAATGAAAGAAAATAGCCAAATTGAGACAGCATCAGCATCTACCAATAAACCGAAACCTCACCCAGTGAATAGTTCTCATTGTGTGCCTTAATCTCAAATTAACAGTACCAATGAGTGGTGTAGTCTGTGGGGGAGGTGAGGGAAGAATTAATTCTTTCTTCTCTCTTCTGAACTCCTGTAACTCCTGATAGCGGAAGCTGGCGTAAGCCATACTCCTGTGTTCTAAAAACGGTTTAAAAGTATCATTCTGAACGTTCACGGAGCGTCTCTGAAAGAGATAGTGAAGAATCTCCGAGATACTAGTGCCGCCGTGAATTCAAAATGCTTATTTCAGAAGAGCTACGCTAACAAAATATCTCCTTCGGAGACGCTCCGCGAACAAAATTCAAAATGTATACAGCGTGAGCTTTTCCGAGGTTTGGAATGGTTGGTTTATTTACGCCGTACTGTACTAGAGCCTACGGCACGCTCCGCGTTCACGCAGTATCCCTTCGGGATACGCTGCACTACGTCACGCATAGCTTACGCCACGCTGCTCTATCAGTATGACATAAGTCCAAGTTTTACCCGTTTGCTGTATAACTCCCCAATTCCTTCTTACAACAAGTCCAGATTAATAGTTTGTTGCCATACTTGCTCAAATGCAATTCCCTGTTTAGTAGAAATATATAATAATACTATAGCTGCTGAACGTTTGGAATTATCACAATGTATCAGCAGCGGTTTAGGTAATTCATCAATAATTTGAAAAACCTGCTTTGCAGTTTGATGAATTAGATTTTCAATTTTAGTCGGCAGGTTGACATAGTACAATCCTAAAAGTTCAGTTTTTTGTTGTTCATTTGTCCATGAAATAGATTCATTTGCAAAACACAAATTTAGGACAGATTTGTAACCATCATCAGCAAGCTGCTGTAGCTGTTCTGGTGTAATTTGTCCACTTATTGCTAATTGCTGATTAATCTTCCTAATAATATTCATTGGAAACATATAGTCAATCATAGATAATTAGTGAATTGAAATGCAGTTAGTATTATGATGACATTTTTCTCCAGGTTAGTATTACAATTAAATTTAGTAAATGTAGACTTTCTCTACACTCTTGAGAGGATGTTGCGTAAGAATTCAGGAGTCAGGATTCAGGAGTCAGAATGTTTGAGAAATCGGTTAATTATCAAACAGGCATTTTGGCGTTAGCCTGAAAAAGCTAACTGCTGATGGCTGTTTGCGTAGCGTGCCGTTAGGCATTGGCTGAATGCTTACGTTTTAACTCTGCTATTAACTTAGAGCAAGAATTTGAGGAACTTGTGAGGATGCAGTTCTATCTGGGAAATTTTATAGCAGCCAAACGGTGAGAGAGTTAAAAGTCTGTTTGTATCGAAGTTGTATGGTCTGTTGACGTCCTAACAACCTTGGTAATTACTATATGTTGATGGGGGTTTAATGAGCGTTATCAAAGAATAAATAGATTTGTATACTAAGTAAGTCGGCGGGAAAAAACAGAAGTATGTAACAAAAAGTAAAATCACGAAAACCCTGTTCCCTTTTGCCTGTCATAACGACAATTTTTAACGCCAACCTACTTAAATCCGCAAGTGTAGGTGTTCCTCACAAGTTCCTCAAATTTTCGTCTTAAGTTGCAAGGTAGAAACCAGGGTACTGGGGACTGGGTAAAATTTTTCCCTTTTACCAATTACCTATAGTTTAGGAATTCTCAAAGGCTGGGGAATATGAAAACCAGAACTTATGCCAGCATAGACGGTAATGAAGCAGTTGCTAAGGTCGTTTATCCACTCAATGAAGTTATTGCCATTTATCCTATCACTCCATCTTCACCTATGGCTGAATGGTCTGATGCTTGGATGAGTGAAACAAAACCGAACATTTGGCGAACTGTTCCCTTGGTGGTACAGTTTCAGAGTGAAGGGGGCGTTGCGGGTGCTGTACATGGTGCTTTACAAAAGGGTACTGACTACCACATTTACAGCGTCTCAGGGATTAATGTTGATGCTGCCGAATATGTACAAGATTGCGGGCGATCGCGCTACAATATTTCATATTGCGGCGCGATCGCCCGCAGCCCAAGCTTTATCATTTTCGGTGATCATACTGATGTTATGGCAGCCAGAAGCACAGGTTTTGCCATGCTGTGTGCTGCTTCTGTCCAAGAAGCCCAAGATTTTACCCTCATTTCCACACGCGCAACTTTAGAATCACGCATTCCTTTCCTACACTTTTTTGATGGAGTCCGCACTTCTCACGAAGTCGATAAAGTAGAAACATTAACAACAGAAGACTTACAAAAATTCATTCCCATAGAGTTAGTAATTGCCCATCGTTCACGGGCTTTAACACCTGATAGACCCGTATTAAGAGGAAAATCCTAAAAGTCGGATGTTTACTTCCAAACCAGGTAAACCGTTAACCCATTTTATTTAGTTTGCCCAGATCTAACTCAGAAGGTAATGGATGAATTCGCTCAAGTTACAGGGCGAGAATATAAAGTATTTGAATATCATGGAGATCCAACAGCAGAAAGAATAATTATACTCATGGTGTCTGGTTGTGAAACAGTTCATAAAACGGTAGATTATCTCAACAAACAAGGTGAAAAATGTGGAGTTGTTATAATTAGATTATATCGTCCCTTTGACACCCAAAGATTTATTACAAAGATTTATTAACTCTTTACGAGAAAAACCGCAGTATTCCTGTTTTAGATATGACAAAATAACCAGGGGTAATTGGTGAACCTTTATATACTGATGTTGTTACAGCTTTGGCAGAAAACCAACTCAACAATATTCAAGTTGTGGGGGGAAATATAGTTTATCATCTAAAAAATTCACACCCGCAATGGTGAAAGCTTTATTTGATAATTTGATACCCCCAGGCCCCTTACGAATGGGGGCAACCAAGATACAACTATCCTTGATAATTTGGCTGAGACACCAAAGAATCATTTTACAGTTGGTATTAATGATTATGTCACCCACACCAGCTTACAATATAACCCCGACTAATGTTGTGCAGGCTACATTCTATGTTTTAGGTGCAGATGGTACAGTTGGTGCAAATGAAAATTCCATCAAAATTATTGGTGAAGAAACTGAGAATTAATCCCAAGTTTATTTTGTTTACAGTTCTAATAAATCTGGTTCTGTTACCTTTTCTCACTTGCGAGTTGGTTCTCAACAAATTCGTTCTACTTATTCAATCACCAATGCTAACTTTGTCGCTTGTCATCAGTGGGAGTTTGTCGAAAAATTCCCAATGTTGAAAGATGTCTTCCCCGGTGGCACATGTTTATTAAACACACCCTACGACAAAGATGAAGCTTGGGAAGGACTCCCCTTTGCTATGCAAGAAGAGATAATTAATAAAAATCTCAAATTCTATGTCATCAACGGCTATAAAGTCTCACGGGAAGCCGGAATGGGCGGACATATTAACACTGTCATGCAGGTTTGTTTCTTTGCCATTTCTGGGATTTTACCAAGAGAAGATGCGATCGCACAAATTAAAAAATCAACTCGCAAAATCTACGCTAAAAAAGGCGAAGAAATCGTCCAAATGAATATCCAAGCCGTTGATAAAATCTTGGATAATCTGTATGAAATTTGGCATGGGGCATGGGGCATGGGGCATGGGGCATGGGGCATGGGGCATTGGGCATAGCGAAGAAAACAAACCCCCAATCCCCGATTATGCACCTGCATTTGTTCGCAATGTATTGGGTAAGATGATTGCCCGTGAAGGTGATGATTTACCCGTCAGTGCATTACGCATAGATGGTACATATCCAACGGGAACATCAAAATGGGAAAAACGCAATATTGCCCAAGAGATACCTGTTTGGTTTGGGATCCTAATGTTTGCATTCAATCTGGTAAATGCGTGATGGTATGTCCACAGAGCGTTATCCGCAGTAAAGTATATGAACCGGAAAAATTAGAAAATGCACCGCCAACTTTCAAAAGTGTTAATGCCAAAGAACATAATTGGCATGATTTGAAATTTACCATTCAAGTAGCTGCGGAAGATTGTACAGGTTGTGCTTTGTGCGTTGATGTATGTCCGGCGAAAAATAAAGCCGAACCACGCAAAAAAGCCATTAATATGGAACAGTAAAGACCGTTAAGAGAACAAGAAAGAGATAATTGGGACTTCTTCTTGAGTTTACCAAATCCAGACCGACGGAATTTGAAGTTGAATGATATTAATCAACAACAAATGCAAGAACTGTTGTTTGAGTTTTCCGGTGCTTGTGCAGGATGTGGAGAGACACCGTATACTAAATTAGTAACACAATTGTTTGGCGATCGCATGATCGTTGCCAATGCCACCGGTTGTTCTTCTATCTATGGTGGTAACTTACCCACCACGCCTTGGACAAAAAACGCTGAAGGCAGAGGACTAGCTTGGTCTAACAGCTTATTTGAAGATAATACCGAATTTGGTTTAGATTTCTGCGTTTCCATAGATAAACAAGCTGAAGGCAGAGGACTAGCTTGGTCTAACAGCTTATTTGAAGATAACGCCGAATTTGGTTTAGGTTTCCGCATTTCCATAGATAAATAAGCCGAATTTGCAGCTTATTTACTACAACAACTTGCACCCCAAATAGGTGAAACCCTAGTAACAGATATCCTCAACGCTGAACAAAAAGACGAAGCAGATATTTATGAACAACAGGAAAGGGTATCTATTCTCAAACAACAATTGGATGAAATTATTACCGCAGATGAACACAGATTAACACAAATGGAAGAGGATAACATCGGCGTTTATCAGCGTTTATTTGCGGTTATAAATCTCAAATATCTTGCTGATTATTTGGTGAAAAAGAGTGTTTGGATGATAGGCGGTGACGGTTGGGCTTATGATATTGGTTACGGTGGATTAGATCATGTAATTGCTAGTGGTCGCAACGTTAATATGCTCGTTCTCGACATAGAAGTTTATTCTAATACTGGCGGTCAAATCTCTAAATAGACCCCTAAAGGTGCAGTGGTAAAATTTGCCGCAGGTGGTAAACCAGGAGCTAAAAAAGAATTAGGTTTAATCGCAATTACTTACGGTAACGTTTATGTTGCTAGTGTGGCTATGGGTGCGAGAGATGAACACACATTAAAAGCCTTCTTAGAAGCTGAAGCTTATGATGGTCCATCCTTAATTATTGCCTAAAGGCATTGTATTCCTCACGGCATAAAAATGAGTACAGCCATGCAGAATCAAAAAGCGGCTGTAGACTCTGGACGATGGTTATTGTATCGCTATAACCTCGACCGTTTTCAACAAGGACAAAACCCCTTACAACTTGATTCCCGCACTCCTATAATTCCAGTGGAACAGTCCATGTATATGGAAAACCGCTTCAAGATGTTAAGCAAAATAAACCCAGAAACGGCTAAACAATTACTCAAAGAAGCCCAACAGGATGTTAATACCTGTTGGCAAATGTACCGATATTTAGCCGCCAGAAAATTACAAGAAAATCACATCAAGAACCAGAACTAAAACCTGTTGGAAATATCACTAAACAACCAGAAGCAAATAATAACCATAAGGGTTTAACAGCTTATATCTAATATAAAAATAACTGTAGGTTACGTTAGCTTTAGCGTAACGCACCAATCACCAATCACCAATCACCAATCACCAATCACAAATCACACATCATAAAATTTATGAACTTAACAACAACATATTTGGGTTTGGAATTAAAGTCACCTTTAGTTCCTTCAGCTTCTCCCCTCTCCCAAGAAGTTGACAACATTAAATTAATGGAAGATGCTGGTGCAAATGCAGTAGTTATGCACTCATTATTTGAAGAACAATTGACTTTAGGAAAATACTAACTTCATCATCATCTCACTTACGGTACAGAAAGTTTCCCTGAAGCTTTAACCTACTTCCCAGAACCTACAACTTTCCGAGTTGGTCCAGAAGAATATTTAGACCATATTCGCAAAGCAAAAGAAAAAGTAGATATTCCCATTATTGCCAGTCTCAATGGTTGTTCTGTAGGAGGATGGACTCATTATACCAGTCTTATTGAACAAGCAGGAGCATCTGCCCTAGAACTTAATATTTACTATGTTCCCACAGACATAGACCTGACAAGCCACGAAATTGAAAACACATATATTGATATTCTCACTAGAGTTAAAGCCGCAGTCACCATTCCTGTAGCTGTAGAACTCAGTCCCTACTTTACTAATACTGCAAATATGGCCAAGCGTTTAGATTATGCTGGGGCTGATGGGTTGGTATTATTTAACAGGTTCTATCAGCCAGATATTAATTTGGAAACCTTAGATATTCAACCTCATATGCTTTTAAATACATCTTAATATATGCGTTTACCTCTGTGTTTGATAGCGATTTTCTATGGTCATATTCAAGGTGGTCTCGCCGCAACTAGGGGTATTAACAATGACCATGATGTGATAAAAATGTTAATGGTAGGGGCAAATGCAACCATGCTTTGTTCTGTATTATTACGGCATGGTGTTGATCGTATTCGTAATTTGGAAAAAGACTTACGAGAATGGATGGAAACACACGAATATGAATCAGTAAAGCAAATGCAAGGTAGTATGAGCCAAGTCAATTGTCCTAATCCTAGTACTTTTCAACGCGCTCAGTATATGAAGGCGTTGCAAAATTATCAACCAAGTTGGGGTAAGGTTTATACACTCTCTTAGGGGACTGGGGAGAAAGGGAGAAGATTCTTCCCAATGACCAATTATCAATCCCCAGTCCCTAATTATGAATTAAGAATTACAAGTTACTAATTACGAATTATGCACAAAGGTATCGGTATTCTGACAAGTGGTGGTGACTCTCCTGGTCTAAATTGTGCAATTCGCGCAGTAGTCAGTCATGCTAATCTTACTTAGGATAGTGGATTAAATAACCTGTAACTCTAGTTTAGGGGTGTAATTCCAT
>CAKZGI010000384.1 GCA_936914905.1 uncultured Trichormus sp.
TGTCAGGGGCTGATTTTTGAGAGTGTCCAGACTCTAAAAGTCCTCATGGCAACGGTAACCACCCGAACTCGACTCAAACTCTTCAGGACCATTCTCTATAATACCTATCAAACCGGCCGAAAAGTGGCTCTTAACTTCAAATCAAATCTGAAGATTCTTTCAAATCAAATCTGAAGATTCTTTTTGATGAATTCTTACCCCAATAGAATTACACCCCTAAACTAGGGTTACAGGTTATTTAATCCACTATCCTAAAGGAGTCAGAAGAGTAGGTTTGTATATACATAGTAATTATTACTATGTGTAGTAATAATTACTATAGCAGGTTAGAGGCTTGAAAATCTCTTTGACATTCTGTATTCTGAATCCTTACACGGAAACAATTGACTAAGTACAAATGAATTTAGAATCTTTACCTGTAGCTAGTTTGCCGGAAATGGCAGAAATATGGCAACAAACTTTTAATTGGCAACCTACAAATAAACAACAACAACAATTTCAGCAGTTGTATGAGTTAATTTTGGAAGGAAATCATCAACTTAATTTAACTCGGATTACTGAAGCTGAAGAATTTTGGGAAAAACATCTTTGGGATTCTTTAAAGGGAATTGCACCAAAACAGCAATTTATTCCTTTTTTGAATCAAAATGCATCTGTCATTGATATTGGTACAGGTGCAGGATTTCCTGGTCTACCAATTTCTATTATTTTTCTCAGTTGTCACGTAACCTTATTAGATTCTACTCGTAAAAAAATAAATTTTCTTGACACTATTTTAAGTAATCTCTCTCTCACAAATGCTAAAACTCTTGTCGGGAGAGTCGAAGAAATAGGACATGAAAATGACCATAGAGAAAATTATGATTTAGCTGTTATTCGTGCTGTTGGTAGAGCTTCTACTTGTGCTGAATATAGCTTACCTTTGGTGAAAAAAGGTGGTTTAGTTGTAATTTATCGGGGAAGTTGGACAGAGGAGGAAAACCAAACTTTAGAAAATGCAGTTAAGCAGTTAGGTGGAAGAGTTGAATTAATTGAGGAATTTACAACTCCTTTAACTAACAGTATTCGTCATTATTTATATTTGCGAAAGGTGAAAAATACATCTTTTAATTTTCCTCGTGCTGTCGGTGTACCGAGGCAAAAGCCACTTTAGATGAGTTTTGAGAATACTGTTTAAAAATGCGCTAGACTATTTTATTGTTCAATACAATTCGGTTAAAGTTAAAAACTTTCAATCAATTGGGTAGGTTAGTAGGATTTTTTCTTTTAGTCTTTCTTGATAGACAGTCGCAAGTGTTAGGCGCAGTAGAACCCTTACAAAGTTTAATGCAAGTTGCCGACTAGCAAAAGATACAGCAGGAGTCAGGAGTCAGGAGTAAAACTCTCTTGCTGTCTAGGTTTCAATTTAGATTCTGTATCTGACTGATCTGTAATCTCCTAGACGAGAAATATACAAGCCATTATTCTGGTATTAAAATTTTAGTTAATCCAGGAGACGGTGGGAAGGAAACTGGTGCTGCTGGTGCCACTGGATTTTTGGCCAAGGATGCAAATTTAATTGTTTCTAAATCACTGCGAACCGACTCACAAAAGCGAGGTGCTAGTTAATAAATTAGGACGTAAATGTCAAGGTGTGTATTGAAATAACTTAGTACTGACTCGTCCAGAAATTTCACTATCAGTAGTGTTGAAATTGGATTTCATGACACATCCTGAAGAATTTGAGTGGATAGTTAATCCCCAAGAATAAAAAGAGTTAGCGATCGGACTGGCTGAAGCAATTTTAGAATGGTTTAGACAGTCTAATGACTAAAAAGAAATTATCCTAATTCACTTCCATTTGCAAACTGTTGACTAATTTCATCCCAATTAACTACATTCCACCAAGCTTCTAAATAATCAGGTCGGGGGTTTTGATATATTAAATAATAGGTATGTTCCCAAACATCATTAGCGGAAATTGGGTATTTGCCATTCATAATGGAACTATATTGATTTGCTGTGGTTGTGACTTTCAGCTTACCAGTTTTGCTGGGAACTAACCAAACCCAAGGGCTACCAAAATGACCAGCACCACCTTCATTAAACTATTTTTGAAGATCTCCAAAACTGCCAAAATTATCTTTAATTGCAGTTCCTATTTCTCCCCTAGGTTCACTACCACCATTAGGTGTAATTTTTTTCCAAAACATCGAGTGGTTAATATGACCACCACCATTATTTATGACTGTAGTTCTAATATATACCGGCACCTGATAAAGATTTTGCAGCAGTGCTTCTACAGATTTATTTTTCAGTTTTGAGTATTTGTCTAATACCTTATTTAAGTTGTTGACATAGGCCGCATGGTGTTTATCGTGACGAAACTGCATTGTTCTAGCATCGATATGCGGTTCTAGTGCTTCGTAGGCTTAAGTTAAAGGGGGTAATTGAATAGCTGGTGTTGTCGGGGAAGATGTTTCGGCGGTAGCATTGCTATCTGAAATAAAAGCACCTGCACTAGCACCCAGTAAAAGGAAGAGAAGACGAAGATTTAAACTCATAAGCCTTTTTCCAGCTAAGTTTTCGTAAATTCACTTACAGTTTTCACTGTTTTAGATCATAACTGCAAAAACGTATTCAGGAATGGTGAGTTTTACCCCTCCACAGTATGAGGTGAGTTACAACCGTATAACCCACCATAAAGTTATCATTTGACTTGGGAATTATTCCTAGGTTGATTTATTTATCAGTAAGATAGTTTCAAGGCAACAATAGGTATCAATACTTGTCTCTTAAAGAAAGGGAAGAGGAGGAAGAAAAACCTTTACCCTTTAACTTTTAAGCATTCCCCAAACCAACTGAAAGTTTCCAGGTTCTTAACCAAGTAGTATTTCATATCGAATCTGGTTAAAGTCACATAGTTTCAATCCCCTATAGCCAAAGGATTTGTAACTTGTTTTTAGTGTGGTTGTTCAAACGGATTCGATATCAATAGGTATGAGGTCTCAGCAATCCTAAACCTTGCAGTTTCTTCATTCCATTTTGCTAGAGTTGCAATGATATTGTGTAGTTAATTAGACCTAACTACTTACTTAAAACTTAAAAAATCTGTATTAGATAGAAAAACCTCATCAGGTTCATATTAGTGAATAAAGAAATACAGATTTTTGGATGGGAGACTAATATGGTTAACTTGAATGCTCCACAGGTTACTAAAGGTCAACCTAAATAAGGTTCATATAAGTAATAAATTTTACGCTTTATTCAAGTTAAATCAGCCATTGTATCCAATGAATATTAATCATAAATATCAACAAAAAACTGCGCTTATTACAGGTTCATTACATGGGATTAGCTACCAATTCGCATAGATTTTTTTACGTCATAGTTACAATATAGTTTTAGTAGATAAACATCAAGAAAAACTTGCGGTAATTGCTGAGTAATTTATCAGAAAATTTAGTATTTATGTCAAAACTTTAGTTAAGGATTTATCTATATCAACATCTCCAGAAGAAATATTCAACGACTTACAACAAGCAGCAATTAGGATTGATGTATTAGCTAATAATAGTGGATTTGGTACTTATGGAGTATTTAGCAAAACTGACCTCACTACAGAACTAAAAATGTTACAGGTCAACATAGTGACTCTGACCCATTTGACTAAGTTATTCCTCAAGGATATGATCTGCCAAGGCTATGGGAAAATATTAAATGTTGCTTCAGTTGCAGCTTTTCAACCAAGTCCACTAATGGCAGTGTATTTTGGAACTAAAGCTTATGTTTTATCATTTTCCGAAGCTATCACTAATGAATTAGAGAGTACAGATGTAACATTAA
The DNA here is from genome assembly GCA_936914905.1 of uncultured Trichormus sp. Classification (GTDB taxonomy): domain Bacteria; phylum Cyanobacteriota; class Cyanobacteriia; order Cyanobacteriales; family Nostocaceae; genus Trichormus_B. The sequence goes on from CAKZGI010000384.1 coordinate 3,826, forward strand.
CTACTCTGTGTCCAGGACTGACAGCATTGGGATTTCAAAAAGTAGCCGCAATGGAAGAAGCCAAAATTTCTCATGTTAATAGAATGATGAATAGTGAGACTGTTGCTACAATTGGCTACGATAGTTTAATGGCAAATAAAACTATCATGATTCCTGGTTTGAGAAATAAGATATTAGCTAAGTCTGTTATCTTTGCACCTAGAAACATAGTTAGCAAAGTCGTGAAAAATATGCACGAACAAAGGAAATAATCATGAAGTTATTGAAATGAGAGGTGGACTAAGAATACAACTCGTTGTAGATAAACTGATTTTCTCCGTGAAGATTACGCGCTGGAGTACGTATTGAGATATTCCCTAATAAAATTTAATAGAGACTAGCAATTATATTAATAATTGAGATTTAAATTCTTTACTGATTTTGGTTAATTTCTTTCTAGCATCAGTAGCACAAGCAAATTTTTCCTGTAAAAGTTTTTTCAACTTGGTTCTGAGTATTTCTTAAAGCTTTTTCTATTTTCTTTGATAATTTATTTAAGTCAGATTTTTTTCTATCTTGACATTTCTGTGGTAAGATAGATACTTTTAGCTTTTATGTATCTTTGGTGTTCTTTGCGCTCACTAATTCAAACATAACCGTGTAACTCTAACTTTTGGCTAAAATTAAAGACAAAACTCAATTTTAATATAAAATTAATTCTGCAAGAGGTCTAATTATTTTGACCCAGGTTTTCCATAAAAATAACCTAAGAACCGAAATTTTGTACTTAGCCGTGTTCATTAACTGTATATATAACTTAATAGTAGTAATTCCTATTTAGCTCCAATGAATTCTAGTCAATTCTTTCAGTAATTAGTTTTTATGTACTGAATACATCCCTTTTGTTGGGGTGTGACAGTTTTGGGTGCGGAATTTGGGTTGTATTCCTTGACACACCTCTTTTTTATTCTAAATCCTCCTCTTCTTCCTCCTGACTCCTAATAGTCACAAATAACTTTTTCAGCAAGCCCTAGTTGGGACATTCCAAAACACTAAAACTAATTCACAGCAAGCATTAACTAATTCACAGCAAGCATTTCACTTTTAACTTTTGTTAAAAACACCTCCTCTGACTCAGAGTACTGGGGGTTAAATAAACTTAATATCCACCTTCTTCTTCGTATTCTGGCTGTCTTTCCTTCACTTTTTTGGGAATATTCACACGCTTAGGTGCATCTTCCCAAGCATCACCTTCTACATCGTCATAATCGTCTGAGTATCCCTTGTTAGGAGATTCGGGTGCGTATCTTGGTGGGGCTTGATACCTATCTCTACCTGTCACTTCACTCCAGTTATCTACTTCGTCTTCTTCATATTGAATTGATTCGTAGGAACGGGCTGGCATAACTCGTAGGGGTGGTCTTTCCTCTTCAACATAATCTTCTGTCCATTCCTCCTCTTCTTCTGCAACAGGTTCAGGAGCGCGTACTTTGGGCTTAGGTGGTTGTAATGGTACTCCGCTGGGTAACTGATTGGGTGGGGAAATTACACGCGGAGCAGAATAGCCATATTCTTCTTCTGCGTGTCTTTCCCAAGGTGCTTTACCAATACCCAGCCGTTCTAGAACGCCGACTGTTAACTGGTTAACTCGTTCTTCTGCACCTTCAAAGACAATTAACCGACTTGGTCCAGTGCTGACAACTTCATCTATTGAGATTTCATAGGTACTCAAAAATTGGTCGGGTATTTGGGGTAATCCCAAAGATGCTATGACGATAGAGTAAATTTTTCCTGTTTCTCCATTAAACTTAAAGCCCCTTACTTTACCTAATACTTCCCCAGTTTCGGTGATAACTTCCCAGTTCATCAGGTTGCTGAGGGCTTCAACTTCAATATCTTCAATCACATCTTCGTTATCCACGAGGATGACATCACCGATTTGGTTGATGCTATTGAGATACATTTGGCGAGGTAGCCCAGAAATAGAGATCAGGCTGTCTCGTAAACCAAGCGCCACAACCTCTCTTTGGTCAATATCAACCCAGACTTGACTGACAATGCCTAACCGCTTGCCATTGTCGCGGGTGATTACCTGGGTGTTTAATATATCGGAACGTCTAATAACTTGTTCAGAGGTCATTCTATACGGAGTCCTGATCTCGAATCCGGTTTATCTATAAACCATTTTTAACAGATACTCAAGGGGATTGCTAATTGGTAATTGGTAGACTTCTTACCTATTACGTATTTGTAATTCCCTTTAACTAGAGGATTGTAACTTAATACCCAATACTTGAGTATTGGCTCCTCTGGCTTGAGTCACGCCAATTGTGCGCTCGGCCGATTCTATCATCGGACGACGTAAACTCACAACAATAAACTGGGCTTGTTGTGCCTGTTTTTTAATCATTTTAGCTAATCGTTCGACGTTTGCTCCATCTAAAAACATGTCAACTTCGTCAAAGGCGTAAAATGGGCTGGGGCGATAGCGTTGTAGCGAGAAAATAAAACTTAATGCTGTTAACGATTTTTCTCCACCAGACATGGAAGCAAGACGCTGTACTAATTTACCTTTGGGGTGTGCGACTAGGTTTAAACCGCTGTTAAAGGGATCTTCTGTATTATCCAGTTGCAGGTATCCGTCACCCTCGGAAAGGGTGGCGAAAATTGATTGGAAGTTTTCGTTGACTGCATCGAAGGCTTCTTTAAAGGCGATTTGACGTAAGGTGGTAAAGTTTTCAATTCTTAATAATAGTTCTGTCCGTTCTGCTTCTAGGGTGTGTAACTTGTCAGTCAGTTCCTGGAGACGATTTTGGACTTTATCATAGTCTTCCAATGCCAGCATATTGACGGGTTCCATTGTCTGTAAGCGTTTGGCTATACTTCTCAATTCTTTTTGCAATTCTTCTAAGTTAACTTGAGCAGGAACTTCTGGGAGGGGATTGGGTAATTCTGTGCCTAAATCCCGCAATTGAGTTTGTAATGAGGTTAGGTCTTCTCTCCGTTTTTCTTGGGTTTCTTGCAGTTTCTCTAATTCCCATTGTAATTTTTGTTGTTGCAGGAGGAGTGATCGCACTGCTGTTTCTGTTGTATCCCGTTTCTTTTTCTCTTCTCCTAAACTCTCTTCTAACTGCTTCAAACTCGCTTGAATGGCTGTAATTTGGCTATTCAGTTCTGTCAATTGACTAGTAACTGTTGCCAGTTGATTGTTAACTGTTGTCTGTTCTTGTTGATATTCAATAACTCGGGTCTGAGCTTCTTCTGTTTTCTCTTGTAAACGTTGTCGTTGACTTTCTAAATTCTTCAATTGTTGTTCTGCATCCCTTAAGGCGGTTTCTTTTTGTTGTAATTGTTGCTCCTGAGTTTTAATTACTGCCTGGATTTCTTGCCATTTGCTAGGAGTTTGAGACGATTCCAACTCTGACAAAATATGTCTTAATTGTTGCAGTTGACTTTCTAAACCTGGTAATTCCCTATTTAACTTTTCCAGACGAGTTTGTGCAGTGGTAAATTTTTCGGTGTTTTGCGATAATTGACCGCGTGTAGTTTCTAGTTGCGCGGTTAAAGTCTTGATATCTTTCTTTAACTGTTCTAAACGTAACTGCTGTTCCCGTTGTGCTTGACGTGCTTCTGTCAATTCTTGGTAAAGTTTCTTACTCCAGGTAGATAAATTAGAGATTGCTTCTAGACAATGATCTAAAACGCGGTCAATATCTGGTAATCTTTTCTTTAAACTGGTTACTTGTTCCGATTCCTTTGCTTCACCTGTACCAAATTTCAACCCTGAACGCTGAGTATTGCTTCCTCCTGTCATTGCACCGCTAGTTTCCAATAATTCACCATCTAGAGTGACAATACGATAAAGACCGATTTGTTTTCTCGCTTGTTCTAAAGTGGTAAAAACTACCGTATTACCAAATACATAGTTAAAAACTTCTTTATAACGGCGATCACACTCTACCAAATTCATAGCATATTCAACAAACCCATCCGCATAACGCAAAGTTAAATCTGGGGTAAATTTTTGGGCTTGAATTTTATTCAAAGGTAAAAAAGTTGCTCTCCCCGCACGTTTTTGTTTTAACAATTCAATCCCCGCAGATGCAACTCTGTCATCTTCCACCACAATATGTCCCAAACGCGCACCCGCCGCAGTTTCCAAAGCCAAATGATGGCGGTATTCCACCTTACCAAGGTGTACCACCAACCCACACAAACCAGGTAAACCAGATTGAATAATGATCTTACTCGCTTGTGTACCCTGAACTTCCTGCTGTGCTTGGGCTTGGGCTTCCAATTTATCTAACTGGCGTTGTTTTTCCCGTTGTTCTTGCAAAAGTCGCTTTTGAGTTTCCTGTTGAATTTGTAACTCTTGTTCGGTTGCTGCCAGATTCTCAGCTAAATTTTGAACAGGCACGGTAGAATCATTAAATTCCGTTTCCAGTTGATTACATTCAACTTGCTTTTCTGCCAATTCCGCTTCTAAAGTCGCAATTAATTCCGATTCTTCATGAATGAGTTGCTGTAACTGAGTATTTCTTTCTTGCAGTTGTGCTTGTTCAGTGCGTTGAGGTTCGATAGTTTGCAGTAAAGTTTCAATTTGGCGATTTAAGGCCGTTTGTTGTTGTACCCAAGCTTCCGAAGCCGAAGCAATTTCCGCCGCCGCTTGACGAGAAGCTTCTAAAGCTTGTTGCGTTTCATCTCGTTGTTGTTGAAACGATATTACCTGTGCAGTTTCCACATCTTGTAGTTGAACAGCTTTTGACAGAGAAACTTGATATTGTTGAATTTCTTGCTGAGTTTGAATCAAACGTCTTGCAGATTCTTTTAAAGCCGTTTCTAAATCCCGCTGGTGACGTTGAAATTGCTTGCGTTCTGCTTCCTGAATAGCGAGGTTAGACTGAACGGCTAAAAGTTCGTCTTCCCCCAAAGCTTTGACACGAGAATTAAGTTCCTCAAGTTCAAGAGTTTTTTGAGAAATGTCCGAGTTAACAGTGTGAAGTTGATTGGTAAAATCCGTAAGAGATTGTTCACCAGCTTGAATTTGTGCTGTTAACTTTTCCTGCTGTGCTTGGAGAGAACGCCAGGATAACACAGTTTCCCATGACTGCTTATGAACAAATTCCGTCCGTAACTTTTGATATCTTTCTGCCTTAGCCTTATCTTGACCCAAGTGATCGCGCTGTACAATTAACTCAGTCTCAATAATCCGACAACTGTCTTCCCTTTCCTTCACCTCATCCAAAGTTGACTTAGCTTGAATAATCTTCCGATCATAAGCCGCTACCCCAGCCAACTCATCAATAATTTCCCGACGTTCCCGCGCATTCATCGAGATAATGCTAGTTACATCACCCTGCAACACGACATTATAGCCTTCAGGATAAACCCGCAGTTCCTGTAATTGCTCATGCAATTCAGTCAGAGTGCAAGAAACACCATTAATATAATAATTGGACGTATAAGTTCCTTGCGGTGTCACCCTTAAGCGTCTAGTAACACTCCATTCTGTTGGGGACTCGGGACTCGGGACTCGGGACTGGCAATTATTGTCCTCTTCCTCCACAATGTCTCCTGTTTCCCCTGCTTCCTCTACTTCCTCTACTTCCTCCCTATGCGCCTCTGGCTTTCTGCGTGAGACAATATCTGATAAATCAAACGTCACCGTCACACTGGCTTCCAACGAAGAACGCCCCTTATGCTTTTGGGCATTATTCACCAAATCTGGTAAACGTTCAGCCCGCATTCCCTTAGAACTAGCTAGTCCCAAACAAAACAGCAGAGCATCGAGAATATTTGATTTACCAGAACCATTGGGTCCAGATATTACAGTACACCCCGGCAGTAAAGGGACAGAAGTAGTACCGCCGAAGGATTTGAAGTTTGTAAGTTCAACGCGTTTGATATGCACCATTATGGGCGCTGCTTAACTCTTTAACTGTTGAGAGATGCTCAAAGAACAAGTGTATCAATTATTTTAATATATGCAACTCTTGAGAAGAAGGAATTTTGATTTATAGTAGCTTTAATATGTGGGTCACACTTTTATTTCGTATAATTTATAACCTTATGGTATAAAAAAATAAGTAATGAAACATTATTACGAGGATTTTGTAATTCGTGATTGGGAACCCAAGGACCGCACACGAGCGGCGTCTGTAATTAGTTATGTATTATCAGAATATGGTTTGGGTTAGGAAACTCACAGGGCAGACAGAGATATGTTAGAAATCGAGAAATATTACGTAGAATCTGGAGGCGAGTTCTGGGTAATTGAACACCGAAATCAGATAGTAGGTACGGGGGCATATTATCCTAATTAATCGGGGTGAAAAAGCTGTATAAATCTGCAAAATTTATCTTCTACCAAATGTACGGGATTTAGGTTTAGGGAAGTATTTATTACAACGAATAGAATTAGCGATCACTAAACATGGCTTTCAGTAAATTGGACTGAAACAGCCACTGTCTTAAAAGAAGCAGTCCAACTGTATGAAAACAAGGGCTACATCCCCACCACTAGTGTAGAAACAAAAAGGTGTGATCGCATTTATGTGAAATATCTTTAGGGGACTGACTTTCTCTTTTTATCTCTTCAATAAGTAAAAAATAGGAGTAGCAAGATGAATGCTCACAAAGTAGAAGCTCTTTTAACTGAAGATGTAACCTTCATTTTGCGGGGTTTAGCTTTTGATGCAGCGGACGCAGTAGAGGTGATTATTCTCGAAGCTAAAACTCCACAGACTCAAGAAGCACTACCTATCCAACCAGAAACAAATTTTTATCCAATGCACGGGAAAGTAGTCCGTTATGATGAGCCTACAGAACCCCTCGCCTTGGACGATGGGGAAGTTTTGCAATGATTATACTTGATACACATATCTGGGTTTGCTGGGTTGACGGTAACGAACGATTCACTACAAAACATCGGGAATATATAGAAGAATATAAGTCACAGGGTTTGGGAGTATGTTCAAAAATTCACTCAATCTTTTTTTACAAAAAAACTGCCCTATCTGTTAGCTCATTACACAGGGAGAGATTTGTCAAAATTGTACTAAACAACTGCAAACCTGTTAATTGAAAAATCCTAACTATTTATGGCAACAACCATTACCAGTTTTTGGTTGGGGAAGTTATGGAGGTTCATTAAAAAGAGCAATCACAGTTATGAAATATGAGAATCACCCGGAAATTGGGCGAGTTTTAGGTAATTGCTTGGGAGTAGCATGGTTGTTAAATACTCCTCAATTAAATAAAAAACATCTAAATTGTACCCATACCACTCCACACCAAAAAACTCAAAGAATGAGATGACAACCAAGCCTCACTCATAGCTGAAGGTTTCTGCCAAACAACGGGTTGAAAATTAAAAGCAAATGGTTTAGCGAGAATTAAAGAAACTAAGGCCCAGTTTAGTGTACCTGGGTGTGAGCGATAACAAAACCTAGCCGATGCTTTTTCCATAGGACAAGATTTTAGCCGTCGTCACCCAGATGCACCAGTGCTGTTAGTGGATGGTATTTATACCACAGGTGCAACCACCAAATCTGTTGTTTACACACTTCATCAAAGTACCATTTCTGTACTTGGTTTAGCTGCTGTTGCCACAACTAGTTAATAATAGATTCAGCTTAGAGTTTATGGGCAATTTGCAATTGGGAAACCTATAATTAGGAACATTACCCTGTATTTTAGGGAACTATGAATAAAGCTTTTGTCGCGGCTTTAGGAAGAATTATTATCTTTCCTGTCACGTTGCTGACGATGGGGATATGTATCAATATGGCCTTTGCTCAAAAAAATACTGTTATTAACAGCAGTAACTTATATAAGCCACTTCCTATTAATGGAAGTACGGAAATTAACGATACTTTATCAGACAAAGATATTCCCACAGGTCAAGGAGGATTCGCCCGTGATTATACCATGAAATTAAACAAAGGTGATAATTTAGCTATTGATTTGTCTTCTGATAACTTTGACAGCATTATTACTCTGTTATCGCCCAATGGTTTAACAGTGGCAGAAAATGACGATGGACCCGATGGTACAAGTAATTCTCTGTTGTTTACCCGCATCACCGAAACAGCAACTTACATTATTCGCGTGCGGTCTTTCGGAGAAACTGGGGTAGGGAAATTCCAACTCAAAGTGACAAAATTGCAGCCAGTGAAATAATTAAAAATTCAAAATTCAAACCTCTTACCCCATGCCCTATTCCCTTTTAAGATTCTTTTGCCAATACACCATTGAGAAAGATATCAGCCAGTCCTTCAGCCATTAGCTGCATTTCTTGAGGTGATGCATTAGGTTCAATGAGGGTGTTGTCAGAAAAGCCGGCAACAGCGAACATTCCCAAAAATACCTTGGCGACTAGGTTAGCATCCATTTGACGATAGATGCCTTTATCCATAGCGGTTTGGAAGAATGCTTCAGCTACATCAGTCATTTTTGTGATCACTTCTGTTTGAATGCGATCGCGCAAATCTGGGTGAAATTGTACCTCCATGAAGCACACGCGCATCATATCGACATTTTTTCTTAAATTCCACATCCTACGGCGCATAACCTGGGCTACAGCCTTATAACTGCCCATTTCGCTTAACTCTGTCAGTAAATCTGTGAGAATATCAACCCAGCCATTTGTGGCCACTTCGACTAAAATAGCTTTTTTATTGGTGAAATGACGAAATAGAGTACCCTCAGCCACACCCGCTGCTTGCGCTAAGTCGCGGGTAGTAGTACCATCAAATCCCTGAGATGCAAATAACCGCTGTGCAGCCTGAAGAATGCGGGTGTGCGTCTGTGCTTCTGATGGTGGGGGAGAATTAAAAACTCGCATAATAGTAGTTATTGCTATATCTCTGGAACACGACTTGTAGCAATATTGTCTAACGTGAAATCCAAAAAGCACAGAAAGCTTAATACAAGATTAACGCTTTGTCTGCTAAATAACCCAAATTTAAGGGTGTAAAGGTGTAAGGGTATAGGGGTGTAGGGGAAAAACTTAATTCTTACTTCTCCCTCCTGCTTTGTTAAAAAGTGTAAATTTCCTTTAATTTTTGCTTATGAATTATTCAGTTTTGGATCTCTGGAAGAGTAAAACTAACGAGTCTCAATTTAGATACTCTCAATTATTCCACAAATTTCCCTTCTCTGCAGTTTTCCATCGTTTGTTAACAACTGCTTTGGCGATAATGATATTTTGTTTGGGTGTAACACCACAAGCTGCAATCGCACTGGAACCTACCCAAACGTCAATTCAACCCTATTTAGATCAAGTAGTTAAGCAATTAACAGAATTTCGCCTTGATAATGGTTTGAAGTTCATTGTTTTGGAAAGACATCAAGCACCAGTGGTTTCTTTTTTGACTTATGCTGATGTGGGTGGGATAGATGAATCAGATGGTAAAACAGGTGTGGCACACTTTTTAGAACATTTGGCTTTTAAAGGGACAAAACGTATTGGGACAATAGATTACAAAGCCGAAAAACCGCTACTAGAAAGTTTAGAACAGTTAGATACCCAAATTAGAACTGCTAAATCCCAAGGTAAAAAAGATGATTTAGCAAAGTTAGAAACTGAGTTTCAATCATTAGAATCTCAAGCACTAAAACTAGTCAAACAAAACGAAATCGGGCAAATTGTTGAGCAAGCGGGGGGTGTAGGTTTAAATGCGAATACTTCCACCGAAGCCACCCGTTATTTTTACAGTTTTCCGGCTAATAAGTTGGAATTGTGGATGACTTTGGAGTCAGAAAGATTTTTAGATCCTGTATTTCGGGAGTTTTATAAAGAAAAAGATGTGATTTTGGAAGAAAGACGAATGCGGGTAGAAAATTCTCCCTTTGGTTTGATGGTTCAGAAATTTATTGATACTGCTTTCAAAGTTCATCCCTACAGACGACCGGTGATTGGTTATGACGAAGATATTCGTAATTTGTCACCAACAGATGTGAAGCATTTTTTTGACAGTTATTATGTTCCTAACAATCTAGTGATCGCTATTGTCGGTGATGTTAAGCCTAATGAGGTAAAAAAACTAGCACAAGTTTACTTTGGACGTTATCCGGCTAAACCTAAAGCCCAAGCAAAAATCACCCCCGAACCTAAGCAAACTGAACCCAGAGAATTTACCTTAAAGTTACCTACTCAACCTTTGTATTTCCAAGGTTATCATCGTCCAGGTATCACCCACCCCGATAATGCAGTTTATGACATTATTGGTAGTTTATTGAGTGATGGGCGCACTTCACGATTGTATAAGTCTTTGGTAGAAAAGCAGAGTTTAGCCCTTGTGGCTCAGGGTATGAGTGGGTTTCCTGGTAATAAATATCCCAATTTGATGTTATTTTATGCTCTCACATCTCCAGGTCATACAGTTGATGATTTGGCGATCGCACTGGGAAAAGAAATCGAAAAATTGAAAACTGAGCCTGTCTCCACAGCTGAGTTACAGCGAGTGAAAACTCAGGCGCGGGCTGGTTTATTACGTAGTCTTGATTCCAATATGGGTATGGCGCAGCAGTTATTGGAATATGAAGTGAAAACCGGCTCTTGGCGGAATTTATTTAAGCAGTTGGACAATATTGCAGCAGTGACACCTGCTGATATTCAACGTGTAGCACAGATGACTTTTACACCGGAAAATCGCACTGTTGGTAAGTTGTTGTCGAAGGAAGCATAGGAACTAGTACCGCGGTGAATTCAAAATGCTTCTTTCAGAAGAGCTACGCTAACAAAATAGTGCTTCCAGCAGGCTGCGCCACCAAAATTCAAAATTTATACCGCGTTAGCCTTCCAGAGATTTGGAATGGTTGGTTTATTTACGCCGTACTGTACTAGGTACTGGGAACGAAGAAATAAAGAGAAGAGAGAAATACAGATATGTCGAATTTTCTGGTGAAGGGTAGGAAATTGAAGTTTTCACTAAAGTTTTCCAAGAGTTGGCGGTTTATTTCGGCTTTTGTTGTTGCTTGTTTGTTAACGTTTAATTTTTCTTGGGCGGCGACAGCAGCAGCAAAGCATTACACAGATTTACAATTTACTCCTTTGTCGGAGGTGAAGTTACCCAAGTATGAACGTTTTGTACTGGATAACGGTTTAGTTGTTTATTTAATTGAAGACCATGAGTTACCTTTGGTAAGTGGGACTACACTTGTGAGAACAGGAAGCCGTTGGGAAGCAGGTGATAAAAGCGGGTTAGCTGAGATTGTTGGTTCCGTAATGCGGACTGGTGGAACTCTCAAACATTCAGCCGATGAGTTAAATGAGATTTTGGAACAACGGGCTGCGGCGGTAGAAACTAGTATTAGTGAAGCTGTTGCTAGTGCTAGTTTTGACAGCTTGAGTGAAGATTTAGAAACTGTATTTGGGCTGTTTGTTGAGGTGTTACGAGAACCAGCATTTGCTCAAGAAAAGTTAGATTTGGAAAAAACACAGACTAAGGGTAGTATTGCTCGCCGCAATGATGATCCTAGCAGTATAGCCAGTCGGGAATTTAAAAAATTAATTTATGGTCAAGATAGTCCATACTCTCGCACAGTAGAATATGCGACCTTGGAGAAAATTACCCGTGAAGATTTGCTGAAATTTCACCAGCAATATTTTTATCCCAATAAAATGATTTTAGGGATTGTGGGAGATTTTAACGCCAAAAAAATGCGATCGCTCATTCAAGCTAAATTTGGCGACTGGAAACCAAGTCCTAAAATCTCCAAAACTCTATTACCACAAGTTTCACAAGCTAATTTAGGCGGTGTGTTTTTTGTCAATCGACCCCAACTCACCCAAAGTAATATTCTCATTGGTCATTTAGGTGGTAGTTTCAATAATCCTGATTATCCAGTCTTGGATGTGATGAATGGGGTATTAAATGGATTTGGTGGACGCTTATTTAATGAAGTGCGATCGCGTCAAGGTTTAGCATACTCTGTATATGGCTCCTGGAGTCCCCGTCATGATTATCCAGGTATGTTCATCGCCGGTGGACAAACCCGTTCTGATGCCACAGTTCAGTTTATCAAATCCTTGGAAGCAGAAATCAGGCGGATGCAAACTGAAAAGGTGACAACAAAAGAACTGAATTATGCTAAAGATTCTACCCTCAATTCTTTTGTATTCAATTTTCAAGACCCCAGCCAAACCTTATCTCGGTTAATGCGCTATGAATATTATGGTTATCCTGCTGATTTTCTGTTTCGCTATCAAAAAGCTGTCACCGCAACCACAATAGCAGATATACAACGAGTAGCTAAAAAATACCTCAAACCGGAAAATCTCGTAACTTTAGTAGTAGGTAATCAAACCGCTATTCAACCACCGTTAACACAGTTAGCTGGTAAAGTGACACCAATAGATGTAACTATTCCCGGTTCTCAAACCCAAGCAGAGAACTCTAGCAAGTAAAAGGTTATAGGTGATACAGCAGATAGCAGATCAATGAGGTACAGAATCTAAATTGAAACCTAGAGAGCAAGAGAGTTTTACTCCTGACTCCTGACATCTGCTGTAGGTGATAGGCTTCACCTACAGCAGATGTCAGCAGCTTCCCTCAAAAGGGGGCGTATAGAGAGCAATACAGTTCAGATAAGCCTCTTTCTCTCCCCGTGTCTCCCCTGCCCGCCTAAACAGATAATTTCCCCTCACTAAACCATATTTAAGGGGGATTAATAAGTCCCTAAAACCACACCAACCACCTTTAGAACAACCTCTCAGAGATTCTGATTCCCGACTTCTTGAAGAAACCGGGAATATTATTTTTTTATAGCATTTTAGTAGACAGAACTCCTTAAATTCTGTCTGGAGAAATACGCTGAAAGTATTGACTTCTACAGACATAAGTTCAGAATATAAGAGAAGGATTTTAAAATCGTGACTTGATTATATACAGACCAATATTTAAGGAGGTGATTCAAAAATGGGCATACAAATTTATGACCTATACTCTACTCATGAAGTAGAAATGATTCATGAAATAACATCTTCAGAAATGAAAAATATCAATGGCGGTATCATGAACAGAAGAAGGAGAGACAGGAACCCAAGTACAACAGATAGAAGCGATCTTTCCGCACTAATGGCAGACATAAATACTAATGTGGGTAACTGGAGATTAGAACTCAACAAAACAATTGATAACTTGAGAGGAGAAAGATTAGATTTTTGATAGATTGACTTTGTAATTAACTAAGAATATTCAGATTCCCGATTTATTAAGAAAGTCGGGTATTTTTTATATGCTCAGGAATTAACGTAAGTTATAATATTCTGGATTATGGACTTTGAAAAAGTTGCTATATAAACTTTTCATCTTTCCATTTATCCCCATCTTCTTTTAACTTCGTATTACATCACGATTCCGATCTATACCAATACTTGTCAGTGCGTGGGGGAATGGGTAAGAAACAACTCTTGCCTTTTACCAACCAAACCTGATTAGTATTTCAATGTGAGTTCTATATAATTGCCGTTTCAAAAGACATAAAATCGTGATTAATGTCTAATCAATATATCTTTAATCATTGAAATTCTAGATCTTTATCTATAAGAATAGAAGCATCAGTTAAGAAAACAAAAACTTAACTGCCCACACGAATTCAACTGACTGAAAACAAGTCTTTTAGGAGGAAATTATGGCAAGTATTAAACTCTCGGAACTGCAACCAACTGGTTCTGAATTGTTCCAAGATTCCGAAAGCTTTCTCAATGAAATGAGCGATGCTAATTCTATCTATGGTGGTGGTTATGACAACGATGTAAGTGATATATCCACATTGGAAAAACTGGCTGAAGCCTTCGTTAATGTATATGGCATTGGTCATAT
>CAKZGI010000385.1 GCA_936914905.1 uncultured Trichormus sp.
TGTTTAGAAAAAATGCGCTCTGAAAACATAATTTCTAATTGGTATGAATTGCAAATGAAGTTATTCACTTTAGTTGTGGGCGACTACATTGTGGAAAATCTTACTAATGCTGGTACTGCTTAATAGCGATGGATGAGTTTTTTATCAATGCGTAACTCCTATATATTTGAGGTACACTCATACCACGGGATTAAATATATTTGTGCATTAAGACGTGATGGAAGTTTTCTGAAATCTTCTGATGCTTGATGTTCACATTAATAACCAGATGCTCCAGGATTTGCATAAATATTTGCATATTCAATTAGAGGATGAGCAACATCAGCAATAGTTTTTCTAAGCTCATGAATCGGTTCTATAAGGGGGTAAGTGTCTATTATGAAATTACTGACCCGTTAATTTTTGAGATATGTGAGTTGGTGTGCGATCACCTCTCCATTCCCTTGGAAGAACAGTCACAGCAGTTAAAACAACTGGAAGTATTGCGCGATGGCTAGAAAGCGACAATACATGAAACTGAACACCAAAAAGCAAAATTTCCGTTTTTACTATTTGGCAGTAATATAACAATTAACCTATCAAACAATGACTAAGACAAGATATACTTGTCGATTCCTCAATTCGCACTAATCACAAATATAAAGTTGTATAAAATTACATATTTAGGTCAATTTCCAATATTTGTAGGTTAAGGAGGAAAGGGTAATATAAATCAAGATTTCTTACCCTTTAACTTTTTTCCAACCCAACTGAAAATTTTCAGATTTTTAACCGAGTGATATTGGGACGGTTTGGTACTAAACTTGTCTAATAATCAAAGGCTTGGGAATAATATTTACTTAAATCTTGTCTGCGCTGTTTAATTTCCATCAAAATGCGGTGTTTCCCCACTAAATTAGCAAATGCTTTTTCCCCTTTTCACTATCTTTATTAATTTCTGCTTGCTAATTGGTATCAGCTTCTCATGCGCCTTACATGACCAAAATTTGTAAGAAAATGGTCTAGATTTGCACTTCTTTCCTTCCTATTTTGTGATGTTTTTTTTAGCAAAAATGATGCGTCTATATGAAATTTATGGGGTGGATGAAGTCATTTTTTTATTTCGCGTAAAGTCCCAAGGTTAAGAATAAGCCTACTTTATTCAAACATAGTTACTAATATAGCAGATTGCAGATCAATGAGGTACTGAATCTAAATTGAAACCTGGACAACAAAAGAGCTTTACTCCTCACTCCTGACTCCTGCTATATATAAATTAGTTATGAGTTGAATTATAGCTTTTAATATGGCAGAAAAAATATCTCAAAAATCATGCTGATCTTCTTGATGAAGATAAGATTTTAATTTTAAACTTTTTATGTCCTCTTCCTTTGTGAGTGACTATTTCCACAAAGACTACTAATTTATGTTAAAATCATAGCAAGATATGACAATTATTCAAGACTCATTTGACATAATTTTGTATTTTGTCAACTTGAAAGGCTAAAATCTACGATTTTTGGAGTTTTGTTGTTTATGACAACCTCACAGGAGAGGATTATCCCGACAGATTTACGACACGAAATGTCGCAATCTTATCTGGAATACGCCATGAGCGTAATTGTAGGTCGGGCGCTGCCAGATGCCAGGGATGGTCTAAAACCTGTGCATCGTCGCATCCTCTATGCCATGCACGAGTTGGGTTTGCTACCGGATCGCCCTTTTAGAAAATGCGCCCGTGTGGTGGGGGAAGTGTTGGGTAAATATCACCCCCACGGTGACACGGCGGTATATGATGCTTTGGTACGGATGGCGCAGGATTTTTCCATGCGATCGCCCTTAATTAACGGTCATGGTAACTTCGGTTCTGTGGACAACGATCCCCCAGCGGCGATGCGGTACACAGAATGTCGTTTACAAGCTTTAACCAGCGCGTCCCTACTGCAAGACATCGAATCAGAAACCGTAAACTTTGCTGATAACTTCGACGGTTCCCAACAAGAACCCACGGTTTTACCATCACGCATCCCCCAATTATTACTCAATGGTTCTTCTGGAATTGCGGTCGGGATGGCTACCAACATTCCTCCGCATAATTTGGGAGAATTGATTGATGGGTTAGTGGCATTGATTCACAACCCAGAAATCACTAATCTGCAGTTAATGCAGTATGTTCATGGTCCAGACTTCCCCACTGGGGCGCAAATTCTGGGAACATCGGCAATTAAAGAAGCATACACCACTGGGCGCGGTTCTGTTACCATGCGGGGTGTGGCTACCATTGAAACCATAGAACAAAGGAACAGACCGGAACGGGAAGCAATTATTATTACAGAATTGCCTTACCAAACCAACAAAGCAGCATTAATTGAAAAAATCGCCGAGTTGGTGAATGATAAAAGAATTGAGGGCATAGCAGATATTCGGGATGAAAGTGATCGCGACGGAATGCGAATCGTCATAGAATTAAAACGGGATGCCTATCCGCGCGTGGTTTTAAATAACCTTTATAAACAAACCCCACTCCAGTCGAACTTTGGCGCGAATATGTTGGCCTTGGTCAACGGGGAACCCCAATTACTCACTCTCAAAAACTTCCTCAGCGTCTTCCTGGATTTCCGCATTGAAACCATTAACAGACGTACCCGTTACCAACTCAGAAAAGCAGAAGAAAGAGATCATCTACTGCAAGGTTTATTAATTGCGCTATCACATTTAGACGCAATTATTAACCTCATTCGTAGGGCATCAGATGCACCCTCGGCCAAAGGTGAATTAATCACCAATTATGGACTTTCCGAAGTCCAAGCCGATGCCATTTTGCAAATGCAACTGCGACGGTTAACAGCCCTAGAAGCAGATAAAATCCGCCTGGAACACGAAGAATTACAGGTGCAAATTGCCGACTTGCAGGATATTTTGGACAGACGGGAAAGGGTCCTGGAAATCATTGAAACCGAAGTTACCCAAATCAAAACCCAATTTGCTACCCCCCGACGGACAATTATTACCCACGCAGAAGGGGATATAGATGATATTGACTTAATAGCTAATGAAAAAGTCCTGATTCTGCTGACAAAACAAGGTTACATCAAGCGGATGCCCGTCAACACCTTTGAAGCCCAAAGCCGCGCTACCAGAGGTAAAGCCGGGGCTAAGGTGAAAGATGATGATACCATTGAACATTTCTTAACCTGCTGTGACCATGACAGCGTATTATTCTTTAGCGATCGGGGCGTAGTCTACAGCCTCAGAACCTATCAAATACCTATAGGTTCCCGCACCAGTCGGGGTACACCCATAGTCCAGATGTTACCCATTCCCAAAGAAGAAAAAATCACCTCCATCGTCCCCGTAGACGAATTTACCAGCGAAGAATATCTAGTCATGCTCACCAAAGGCGGTAACATCAAAAAAACCGCACTAGAAGCATTTAGCAACATTCGCGCTAACGGATTAATCGCCATATCCTTAGAAGAAGGCGACCAACTGCGCTGGGTAAGACGCGCCAAAGTAGAAGATAGTATCATAATTGGTTCACGTCACGGGATAGCCATTCACTTCCGTTGTACTCATGATCAACTGCGTCCCCTGGGTAGGGCGACTCGTGGGGTAAAATCAATGAAACTCAAGCCAGGTGATGAACTGGTAGGGATGGATATTCTACCTGCCGCAATTCTGGAAACTTTAGATACAGAGACAGAAGCGGAAATCGAAGAAGAAACTATTGACATTGAAGAAACCACCGAAATCGAAGAAATTTCAGAAACCACTGAAGCACCCAACAGCAACAGCACAGGACCTTGGGTGTTGGTAATTACAATGGGAGGATATGGAAAGCGCGTACCAGTGGGACAATTCCGCCTACAAAACCGCGCTGGACAAGGTTTAACCGCCACTAAATTCAAAAACCGCAAAACCAAAGACAAACTAGCAACCTTGCGAATTGTCAACAGCGACGAAGAAATTATGATGGCGACAAATCGCGGTATTATTATTCGGCAAACGGTCAATGCGATTTCCGTACAATCACGGTCAGCGACTGGAGTTAGAGTACAGCGTTTAGACGAAGATGATGCTATTACCGGAGTAGCGATAGTTCCTCCCGACACTGGTGATACTGGCGAATTAGAAGAGGCAGAATAAAGGATCAAGGATCTAAGGATCAAGGATAAACCATGAAGTATTTAGAAACAAAGTTGTTTTCATCCTTCCACCTTTACGGTTTATCCTTTATCAGTGGGATTCTCATGGGTGTAACCGTCGCCCCTATTGGCGCTTGGTTCTTCGCCTGGTTCGCTCTTGTACCCTTTTGGGTGTTGGTTGTTAAATATACAAAGAGAATAAAAACCGCTGCCTTTCTTTGGGCGATCGCCTATCATGGAATCGCCGTTTCCTGGATCATCGGCATTCATCCCATGAACTGGCTGGGTGTTCCCTGGTGGCCAAGTTTAGCCATCACCATCTTTTGTTGGACATTTATCAGCCTGTGGGGAGGAATATTAGTCTCCCTGTGGGCTATTTTGATGGTGCGGCTAGATAAACAAAAACCGTGGCTGCGGGTTCTTATTGGTACAGCTTTATGGTGTGCCTTAGAAAGCTTGTGGAGTTCAGGATCTTTATGGTGGAGTTCTCTTTCCTACACACAATCACCGCACAATCTAGTAATTTTACATTTAGGGACACTTTCAGGTCCAAATACTGTGACAGCGGTTATTGTTGCTGTTAATGGATTGCTTGGTGAAGCTTGGATATATTATGAAAAGTTCACCCAAAAGAGCAAAAGTGCAAAGGAAGAAAATGGTTTAGGGAAAGGCTTGGTCAATGGTTATTTAATTTTAGCTTTTTCACTATTTATTCTTTCCCATCTGATCGGTTTTATTCTCTACACCCAACCCCTAAAACCAACCCAAACAACAGCCTTGAAAATTGGTATTATTCAAGGTAATATTCCCAATCAAATCAAACTACTACCGGAAGGATTTCGTCGTGCAGTTACAGGTTACACCAAGGGATATTTAAAATTAGCAAGTCAAGGTGTTAATGGAGTTCTTACACCTGAAGGTGCATTACCTTTATATGAACGCAACTTTAAAAATACACCTTTATTAGATGCAGTAAAAGAGAAAGGGGTAATTGCTTGGATAGGTGGTTTTGGAGAACGGGGAAAAAGCTATACAAATAGTTTATTTGGTGTTAATAGTAAAGGAGAAGTTACCAGTCGTTACGATAAATCTAAACTTGTACCTTTAGGAGAATATATTCCCTTTGAACAAATTTTACGGGCAGTTATACAACGTTTATCACCATTAGATGAACATCAAGTTCACGGTGCAGCAAATCAAGTCTTTGATACTCCCTTCGGGCGGGTTATTGTTGGCATTTGTTACGAATCAGCATTTTCAGAAACTTTTCGCCGTCAAGCTTTTCAAGGTGGGCAATTTATTCTTATTTCTTCCAATGATGCCCATTATACTGCTGCTATGGCAGACCAACATCATGCCCAGGATATCATGCGGGCAATTGAAACTGATAGATGGGCAGTTAGGGCAACAAATACCGGTTATTCAGCTTTTGTTGATCCTCATGGGAGAAATGTATGGAAATCAGCATATAACACCTACGAAACCCACGCCGAAACTATTTATCCTCGCCAAACCCAGACTTTATATGTACGCTTTGGTGATTGGTTGATGCCTTTATTGTTGATACTGGGGATTTTGGCATGGTTTATCAAACCTGTGGGTTAAAAAATATTCTATATATGTAGGGCTTACGCAAGTGTCACAATCAAGTCTCTCTTAGGGTGGGTTACTCCATTTCCCCCCTTTTTAAGGGGGTTAGAGGGGATCTAAAGATTTTTGATACATCACCAACGACTTTTCAAAAATCCTCTAATCAATCCGCCATCTATCTCTATAGTTAAGTGAATTTAACAATCATATTTTTTAGACTAAATGGGTATAGTGGGGACAACAATTATGAATAAAGAAATAGTTCCGAGTCAAGCTGAAAAGCTTAACTCGGAAGGAGATGCCTCCCAATTAAGTCCAGAGTTGCAAGACAAAATTAAACACCCTCCAAAAATGGATGATGTGATCCGAGAACAAACACGAGAGGAAAAACGCGGAAATCAAGCTTTAGTTCCTGAAATGCTGGATTAACCCACGGATATAATGACCGGCTACAGTAACGAATAGTCAAGGTAGAATGGCAATCAAGTATCTTGACTTTTCTATCTCATGCTACCAGTCATCTATTCTGATGAATTTTTAGATCACATAACGGGGCGCTATCATCCAGAAAAACCAGAACGGTTAAGGGCGATCGTCAACGCTTTAAAAACTGCTAATATTGCTGAAAAAATAGAATGGGTAAATCCTCAACCAGTTAAACCTGAGTTGATGTCGTGGATAGAAATAGCCCATCATCAGACTTATATTAAGAAACTTAAAGATATTGCTTCTAGTGGTGGTGGTTATTTGGATGGAGACACCCCCATTTCTCCCCGCAGTTATGACGTGGCTTTGTTAGCGGTAAGTGCTTGGTTAGATGGAGTAAATGAGGTTTTAACCAGGGAAAATCCGGCTTTTGTGTTAGCGCGTCCACCAGGACATCATGCAGAACGTGATACAGGCATGGGATTCTGCTTATTTTCTAATGCGGCGATCGCTGCTTTATACGCTTTACAACAACCAGGAGTTAACCACGTCGCTATCTTAGACTGGGATGTACATCACGGTAATGGTACTCAAGCAATAGTGGAGACTCACTCACAAATTGCATATTGTTCTTTACATCAATACCCAGCTTATCCTGGTACTGGGAAAGCTTCCGAAAAAGGTTTGCATAATAATGTTCTCAATTTACCTCTCCCCCCTGGTAGTGACATTACTTCCTATCAACCCTTGTGGGAAGGTTTGATATTGCCTTTTTTAACTAGGTTTGAGCCAGATTTACTGATTGTTAGTGCTGGCTATGATGCTTTAGCAGATGATGCTTTGGCAAGTGTTAATTTGCAACCTGAAGACTTTGGTTTATTTACAGAATATTGTTTAGGTATAACTCGCAAAATTCTATTTGGTTTAGAAGGCGGCTATGATTTACAATCATTATCAAAATCAGTAGTTGCCACTATTGAAAGCTGTTGTATCTAGTGTTGTTTTGAGAGTATAGAAATTTGATCATTTACGGATTCTATACTCAACTACATTTAAAACTTGTCTACTCAAATTAGTATGCTTACATTTACTAAATATTTGTCCTCCTAGTTTTTCTGTAATCCTTCTGCTGGTAGCATTTTCCGGGTCTACAGGATATCTGAGATATTCATCATCTAAGTTAGTATCAGCCCATGTTTTCAGGGATTTAATTACTTCTGTTGCATACCCTTGACCGAATGCTGATTTTTTTAATCAAATTCCGGTTTGGGGATATTTGCTATTAATTTTATATATGCCACTACAGCCTAAAAATTCTTGAGAATCTTTCTTGAAAATCACAACTATTAAACTCTCTCCTCTTTGCATTTATAGTGAGGATTGATTACTAAAAAATTTAGTATCTCCAATTTCTTTAGGTGGGGCTCCATATAAATAAGTTGTAATTTCCACAGTGAATTCCTGAGAAATGTCTTCTTTATATTGGAGTGATAGTGGCTTTAATAATAAGCGATCTGTGAATATTGCTAAATGTAAATATTCCATAATACTTCTGGACTAGTATGTATTTTAAAGGAAGAAGATTTCAGAATATTTGCGGTACTTCCAAAGGGCGTTATTTTTACTTATAGTATCTTTCTGTATTATCTCTCACCAAATCGAGGTTAAATTAATCAATACTTGAGGGAGAAAAGTTTGTCATGGTGTTCTGAAAGAGCTAAAGTTTTGTTAAGATCCTATTGCTAGGAATTAATCAGCGAGATTGACCTATCAGGGTGTTGAGAAATAAATAGCACTAGTAGCCAATTAAAGTTCAGAATGTGAACAAATGACCACCTACATTTTTTTTTACGAAGCCCTCCGAATGCTGACCAATGCCTATTTGATTTCAGCAATCATATTAATTGCAGCTTCTAGTATAGGTTTGGCAGTTATTGAGACAATTGAAAAAACTGGAGAACACTAAATTTACACTCCTTGGGTGTACTTCTGAAACCACAAGATTCTATGGGCTTGTTCACCCTCTATCTGGGAACAATCTCTACAGGTCTAACAGCGTTGCAGGTTTACCTGGAGGTGATCAACTTTTTCAGCCCCGCAGGTAACTGTACCGCTACTGGGACGGGAATATCAGTCAAAAATTCAAAATTAGGAGATTAGCTTACCAAGCTAAAATTCAACATACTATTTTTTGTCACACTACAAAAGTACAATAGCAGAATTTTATATTTTTGATGAAGATGACCGATGTCTCTTTTATGTAAATTCTCGAATGAAGGATTTTAGATGAAGTTTTGTAAATATAGAGATTTGTAAAGAAAAAAGGGTAAGGGTGAAAGAAAAACCATTAACCCTTCCCCGTTCTTTTTGAGTAGAGGGAAAAACTTTTTCCCTCTACACTACACCCTGTTTTTGTTTACTGCTTTATTTATGGCCTAAAGGATTGTAGGATTTGGTAATTAACTTTTATTGATTATCAGTATGCCTGTGTCGGTGACTTTATCCCAATTGGTTGAAGTTCTGTCAGCCTCTTCTGTAAATTTATCTGTATCTGCGTTAGCTAAGGTTAGTAAAGGTATCCAAACAGATACCAGGATTTTACAACCGGGTGAAGTATTTGTGGCTTTACGAGGTGAAAAGTTTGATGGACATGAGTTTGTAGCGATGGCGATCGTAAAAGGTGCGATCGCAGCTATTGTAGATTATGCCTATGAAAACCCTAGGTTCCCTGTATTGCAAGTTACTGATACATTGAAAGCATATCAGCAAATTGGCAGATGGTGGAGGGATTCCTGTTCTATTCCTGTGATTGGGGTAACGGGTTCTGTGGGTAAAACCACAACGAAGGAACTCATAGCTGCAGTTTTAGCCACAAAGGGACAGGTTCACAAAACCTGTGGCAATTTCAATAACGAAATTGGTGTTCCCAAAACTCTTTTAGAACTGGGTGCAGAACATGATTTTGCGGTAATAGAAATGGCGATGCGGGGAAGGGGACAAATTGCGGAATTAACGCAAATTGCTAGGCCAAATATTGGTGTAATTACTAATGTAGGAACGGCACATATTGAGTTACTTAGTTCAGAACAAGCTATAGCTGAAGCTAAATGTGAGTTGTTAGCAGAAATGCCTAATGATAGTGTGGCAATCCTTAATTATGATAGTCCATTATTAATGGAGACAGCAAAGAAATTTTGGCAGGGGGAAGTTATTAGTTATGGTTTTTCTGGTGGAGATATTCAAGGAAAATTAATTGATAATGAAACTGTAGAGGTGGCTGGCATACCTTTACCTTTACCCTTACCTGGTCGTCATAATGCAACTAATTTTTTAGCAGCCTTAGCAGTAGCCAAGGTGTTAGAAATTGATTGGCAATCGCTGCAAGCTGGGGTAATTGTGAATATGCCTAATGGCCGGTCGCAACGGTTTACACTACCTAATGATGTGATAATTTTAGATGAAACCTATAATGCTGCCCCAGAAGCAATGTTAGCAGCTTTGCAGTTGTTAGCAGATACTCCAGGAAAGCGGAAAATTGCTGTTTTAGGGGTAATGAAGGAGTTAGGAGAAAGATCGCAACAATTGCATCAACAAGTTGGGGAAATGGTACAGGAGTTGAATTTAGATGGTTTGTTGGTGTTAGTTGATAGCAAGGATGCGGAATTTATCGCCAATAGTGCTAAGGGTATTCCTTGTGAATGTTTTGGCACTCATGCTGATTTAATAGCAAGATTAAAAACATTTATGCAAGCAGGCGATCGTTTACTATTTAAAGCAGCCCATTCCGTAGGATTGGATCGGGTCGTTAATCAGTTACGGGTAGAATTGATTATTTCAAACCAATGAACTTATACACTTTCTACAACAGTTATTTCCTCATCAGTTAATTCATAAAGTTCATACACTAGCTGATTGATTTGTCTGTCAGTAGCTGTAATTTGTTGTTGAATTATTCTTCCAACTGGTGGTGTTTATGCTTGATTTAATTGTTCATGAAGAGAAAGCATTTACTGGACTGAATTAACAGTTAAATCATGTTTTTGCTTCACTGTAATTTGAGAATTATCAATAATTTGAATAGGAAGATTGCAGATAAATCGAGATTCAGAACTATAGTAACCGCCTCTCATTGATGTAGATGATTTTTTGAGATAAAATTCTAAAGCCTTACTATTTAACAACTATTTAACAGTCCTGAAATGTATTCCCATGAATGGCTAGATTTAACTAAAATTCCATATCCTCGAGCTACACCACCTGTAAAAAATACCTCGCCCATTTTGTCCTATACAAATGATGAAACTGTAGCAATATCAGGAGTAAATATTTTCGCTAATGCTATTACATCTAAGGTTTTTAGAAAAACATAACTATACCAATGATTTCCTAACATTTTACTATTTTCTCTACTTTCTAAATAATTTTTATTATCTAGTCAATAATTCCATGTCAAAGGATATTGACTCTCAAAAATCTTAATCGACATTAATTACATTAAACCATTATTTATAACTATATAAGGAAAAGTAATCAATTGACTAGTTTTAGCGTTCATAAATTTAAACTTCCTGTCTTTTCTGGCAAAATACCTCTACAATAACTCTTCCTTTACCAAAGTAGCTAACTTTTGTGCTGCACCACTTTCTCCTCTAGCACTGCGTAATTTATCACGCATATTCTCTAATTTTTCTGGGTTTTCTAAAAACTCCAATACCATTTCTCCTACTTCTGGAGGTTGCAATTTTCCCAGCAATTCTGGTACAATTTCTTTTTGCACCCAAATATTTGGCCAAGCTAATAAGCCCTTACGTTTTGCCATCCAGAAATTAATTAATTTAGCAAAACTAGAACCTACCCCTGGTAAGTTTGCCAATAATCCCGGTAAACCATCCCAAGAACGCATTGCATCTAATTGTTGAGTTGGTAATAATACAATCATTGGTACACCTAAAGCTCCCAACTCTGCGGTGTTCGCGCCAACTGTAGTTAAACAAATAGAACACTGAGATAATAAATGATAAGCAGGATTTTCTTGTTTTAATTCTACAGTTAAACCTCTAGATGTTACTAAATTAGTATCTATTAAAGATGCTCCTTGGAAATTAAAAGCTTTTGTAAATGAGTTAATTTCAGGATTAGCAAAATTCAGTAAAATTGGTATATCTAAGGTCGGTGCAACGGGAATGAAAAATTTTGTTTTTGGCCTTTTCTGATGGATATATTCAGCAATTGCTAAAGTTAACGGTACACCTTGCGTTAATTTCGCTGATTTTGAACCTGGTAAAATTCCGATAATTTCTTCTTCCCTACACCCTTGTTCCCCTGCTATCTTTATATCTTGCTCCTCTGCTGCTTCTAACATTAAATCACCGACAATGATAAACTTATCAGCATATTTAGGTGATACATGTTTTGCAACTTCAGCTTTCATAATTCCAAACCGATTAATCAAGTTATGCCAACGTGCTTCCCATTCCGCATAAACTACAGTTTTATATCCTAATTTCTTACCAATAATCACTGGGAAAAATTGATCACCTCCCAGAAATACTACTACACCTTTATTTCTCCAATCCCAATTTTCTGCGGTTTTACCCCATATTAAAAACTGCCAAAAAAATTCAGGTGCTTGGACTCTATCAACTTCTGAATAAGATTTAGCTATGCTTGCTTCT
Organism: uncultured Trichormus sp.; assembly: GCA_936914905.1. Taxonomy (GTDB): domain Bacteria; phylum Cyanobacteriota; class Cyanobacteriia; order Cyanobacteriales; family Nostocaceae; genus Trichormus_B. The sequence continues at coordinate 11,816 of CAKZGI010000385.1, forward strand.
TTTCCACTAGCATGTGGACAAGGCGATAAGATTACAGAAATTCTCACCTGAGAACGGTCATTTCCTAATTGTTCTCTTAATGCTTTCACGACAGGACGTACCCAGGTTGTTACTTCCCCTGGACCGTTGGAGAGAATGAGAATATCTACTGGTGTCATTGTGTTTTTTTATGTCCGGTTTTGAGCTTTACTGCTCGTAAGAGATAAACTGATCATATCCTTTCCCCTAGGGAATAGAGAATAGAAATAGGACTGACGCAACTGGCATATTAGTAGGGTTCGTCAGACCTATAAATTTATAAATTGGAGAGTATCAACAGATTTTCAACACCTGACGCACCTGAAAAACACCTGACGCACCTGAAAATAGATATCGAGTGTGATACTTGCGGAAGTAATAAGAGAGTATTTATCTATCTTTAATATCACTCAGGTAAATTTGAAGATATATGAATTTAAGTAATAAAAGATTAATTAATAAACTTAAAAGTACACCATTATCTATAAAGTACACCATTATCTATATGTTCCTTCATCTTCTCTTGTGTAGTCTTTACACTATCACTTGGAGAAAGTAACTCAATCACAAAATCAGGAGCGCTAAGAGGAAACTTATCTTTTTGTTCGTCAGTTAAAGTATTCTATCTTTCTAATTTTATTCAAGCAGCATCAGGAGAACAATCTGCACGATTAGGCAACTTAAAACAGGTGAAAAAATTAAAAGCTATCCCAGTACGATCAGCATCAGTCCAATTAAATAATTGTTGATTTAGTCTCCCATTACGATTTCCTGTTTCTCCTCCCGTTGGTGGCATAATTACTAATTATCCAGTTGCAGTTCTTTCAAATCTTAATTCGCGGTTTTTTTGACATAGTTTAAAAAACTGCTCATCGGTCATTTCTATTACTGATTAGAAGTTGACAGTTAAAGCATTCATGATCATATCCTCTTTGAATATTCAGGTATAAAGAAATTTTAACTATCTCATATCCTAGTCTAGATCATGAATATGATGTTTTAGATTTTGGTATAATTCATTGCTTTCGATTTTTATTATTTAAAATAAAAATACTTTACATCTTGTATCAATTAATATGAATTGCTTATGAATTGCTGCTGTTTCTAATCTCCGCTATTTCACTTTATAGTTAAATAACAACTTGCTAATGTAAAAAGAATTTACAGAAGGCTGAGACAATAGGCTGAGACAATCTTATTTTTTTGTTAAGATTCATTAATAATGATTACGTTTTTTATATCATTTTGTGTCAGTTAGGGAGCAAAATCCCCACTGAGTCCGAGTTTTCTGCTAAAAAACTCTTAATTGCCGAAGATAGTTAATGTTCTAGGAGCTTATCTGAATGTTTACCCAGGTCAAGTCCACTATTAGACATATTGCACCTAATGATTTACGGGGACGTAATCTGATTAAGGTTGTTTATGTTGTGCTTGAGTCTCAATACCAAAGTGCTTTATCACAAGCGGTAAGAGAAGTCAATGCTAATCATCCCAATGTGGCGATTGAAATCAGTGGGTACTTAATTGAAGAACTACGCAACTCAGAAAATTATGAAGAGTTTAAGCGTGATATAGCTAGTGCCAATATATTCATTGCCTCACTAATTTTCATCGAAGACTTAGCCCAGAAAGTTGTTGCGGCTGTTGAACCCCATCGGGATAACCTGGATGTTTCCGTTGTTTTCCCATCTATGCCAGAGGTAATGCGCCTTAATAAGATGGGTACTTTTTCCCTAGCACAATTAGGACAATCCAAGAGTGCGATCGCTCAATTCATGAAAAAGCGCAAGGAAAAATCTGGTGCTAGCTTTCAGGATGGGATGTTGAAACTACTGAGAACACTGCCCCAGGTGCTAAAATTCTTACCTATAGATAAAGCCCAGGATGCACGTAATTTCATGCTTAGTTTCCAGTATTGGTTAGGTGGTTCAGCCGAAAATCTGGAAAACTTCCTGTTAATGCTGGCAGATAAATATGTATTGAAAAGCAGTAAACAACAAAGAACAGAAGAAAGCATTAACTATGCCGCACCTGTTCTTTATCCTGACATGGGAATTTGGCATCCTTTAGCTACTACCATGTTTGAAGATGTGCGTGAATACCTCAACTGGTACACCGCCCGTAAGGATATTTCCAAAGATGTAAAAGACCCACTTGCTCCATGTATTGGACTAGTTTTACAAAGAACTCACTTAGTAACTGGTGATGATGCCCACTATGTAGCGATTGTGCAAGAATTTGAATCATTAGGGGCAAAAGTATTACCTGTGTTTGCTGGTGGTTTAGATTTCTCCAAGCCAATAGAAGCTTACTTCTATGAACCTACAACCAATAAACAATTAGTAGATGCAGTAGTATCCTTAACAGGATTTGCTTTAGTTGGTGGGCCTGCAAGACAAGACCATCCCAAAGCTATAGACGCACTTAAACGCCTTAATCGTCCCTACATGGTGGCCTTACCCCTCGTTTTCCAAACCACGGAAGAATGGTTAGACAGCGAACTAGGCTTACACCCCATTCAAGTAGCCTTACAAATTGCCATTCCCGAACTTGACGGTGCGATAGAACCCATCATATTATCAGGTAGAGATGGAGCGACAGGAAAAGCGATCGCACTCCAAGACCGAGTAGAATCAGTAGCGCAACGTGCCTTAAAATGGGCAAACCTACGCCACAAACCCAAACTAGACAAGAAAGTTGCCATCACCGTTTTTAGCTTTCCACCAGATAAAGGCAACGTCGGAACAGCCGCATATTTAGACGTATTCGGTTCAATCCACGAAGTCATGAAAGGACTGAGAAACAACGGTTACGACGTGCAGGACATTCCCGAAACCGCAAAAGAGTTGATGGAACAAGTCATCCACGATGCACAAGCACAATACGCAAGCCCCGAACTAAACATCGCTTACAAAATGTCCGTGCCAGAATATGAAGCACTGACACCATACTCCCAACGCCTAGAAGAAAACTGGGGACCACCACCAGGAAACTTAAACAGCGACGGACAAAACCTACTCATCTACGGTAAACAATTCGGTAACGTCTTCATCGGTGTGCAACCCACCTTTGGTTATGAAGGGGACCCCATGCGCTTATTATTCTCACGTTCCGCTACTCCTCACCACGGTTTTGCAGCTTACTACACCTACCTAGAACGTATTTGGAGTGCTGATGCTGTTTTACACTTTGGTACACATGGCTCATTGGAATTCATGCCTGGTAAGCAAATGGGAATGTCTGGTGATTGTTACCCCGATCAACTAATTGGCACAATTCCCAACCTGTATTATTACGCAGCTAATAACCCCAGCGAAGCCACCATTGCCAAACGTCGGAGTTACGCAGAAACAATTTCTTACCTCACACCTCCTGCAGAAAACGCAGGTTTGTACAAAGGTTTGAAAGAACTTAGTGAGTTAATTGCATCTTACCAAACCTTAAAAGATAGCGGTCGTGGAGTTCCTATTGTTAACTCCATCATGGACAAATGTCGTATCGTTAACCTAGACAAAGATATTAACTTACCCGAAACCGAGGCAAAAGATATGTCCTCAGAAGAAAGGGATAATATCGTCGGTATGGTTTATAGCAAGTTAATGGAAATTGAATCTCGGTTATTACCTTGCGGTTTGCACGTCATTGGTAAACCACCCACAGCAGAAGAAGCCGTTGCAACTTTAGTAAATATTGCCAGCTTAGACCGCAGCGAAGAAGAAATTTTCAGTTTACCCCGAATTATTGCCAACAGCTTAGGACGGGACATTGACAAAATTTACAAAAACAGCGATGTCGGCATTTTAGCCGACGTGCAACTATTACAAGATATCACCCTCGCAACTCGCGCTGCTGTCGGTTCCTTAGTACAAGAACAAACCGACGCAGAAGGTAGAGTTTCTCTAGTTTCCAATTTGAACTTCTTCAAAATGGGCAAAAAAGAACCTTGGGTAGAATCATTGCACAAATCTGGTTACAGCAAAGTTGACACCTCTGCATTAAAACCATTATTCGAGTATTTGGAATTCTGCTTAAAACAAGTTTGTGCAGATAACGAACTTGGTGGTTTACTGCAAGCTTTAGAAGGTGAATATATTTTACCAGGACCCGGTGGCGACCCCATCCGCAACCCTGACGTATTACCCACAGGTAAAAATATACACGCCTTAGATCCCCAATCTATCCCCACCACCGCTGCAGTCCAATCAGCCAAAATCGTTGTTGATAGGCTTTTAGCACGTAACAAGGCTGAAAATGACGGAAACTGGCCAGAAACCATCGCTTGCGTCCTCTGGGGTACAGATAACATCAAAACCTACGGTGAATCCCTCGCCCAAATTATGTGGATGGTAGGAGTGCGTCCAGTTGCCGATGCTTTGGGACGGGTAAACAAGTTAGAATTAATACCTTTGGAAGAATTGGGACGACCCAGAATTGACGTTGTAATTAACTGTTCTGGTGTGTTCCGCGACTTGTTCATTAACCAAATGAACCTACTTGACCAAGGTGTGAAAATGGCAGCAGAAGCTGATGAGCCCTTGGAAATGAATTTTGTCCGTAAACACGCTTTGCAACAAGCAGAGGAAATGGGGATAAATCTGCGTCAAGCTGCAACTCGCGTTTTCTCTAATGCTTCTGGTTCTTATTCTTCTAATATAAACCTTGCGGTGGAGAATAGCACTTGGGATAGTGAAGCAGAGTTGCAAGAAATGTATTTGAAGCGCAAATCTTTCTCTTTCAATTCTGATAATCCTGGTGTTATGGATGAGTCACGGCAGATTTTTGAAACTACTTTGAAAACTGCTGATGCAACTTTCCAAAACCTTGATTCTTCGGAAATCAGTTTAACAGATGTTTCCCATTATTTCGACTCTGACCCAACTAAGTTAGTTGCAAGTCTCCGTGCAGATGGTAAGAAACCTGCATCTTACATTGCAGATACAACTACCGCGAATGCACAGGTAAGAAGTGTATCAGAAACTTTGCGTTTGGATGCGCGGACTAAGTTGTTAAACCCTAAATGGTATGAGGGGATGTTGTCTCACGGTTATGAAGGTGTGCGGGAACTTTCTAAGCGGTTGGTAAATACTACTGGTTGGAGTGCGACTGCTGGTGCTGTGGATAATTGGGTTTATGACGAAACCAATGAGACATTTATTAAAGATGAGGAAATGCAGAAGCGTTTAATGAATCTCAATCCTCATTCTTTCCGCAAGATTGTTTCTACTTTGTTGGAAGTCAATGGTCGCGGTTATTGGGAGACTAGCGAGGAGAATTTGGATCAGTTAAGAGAGTTGTATCAGGAGGTGGAAAATCGGATTGAGGGTATAGAATAGGATTAAATGGGCAGGTGTTATACCTGCCTAAATATTCAAGGAGGATATGAGGATGAATGCTTTAACTGTCAACTTAGAATCAGTAATAGAAATGACTGATGAGCAGTTTTTTCGGCTATGTCAAAAAAACCGCGAATTAAGATTTGAAAGAACAGCAAATGGGGAATTAATAATTATACTACCAACGGGGGGAGAAACGGGAAATAGGAATGCGGGTATCACTGCTCAAATTTGTATTTGGAATGATCAAAATAAAGAGGGTATAGTTTTTGATTCTTCTACCTGTTTTAAATTACCCAATGGTGCAGATCGTTCTCCTAATGCTTCTTGGATAAACTTGGAAAGATGGAACAGTTTAACTGAGGAAGAAAAGGAAAAGTTTCCCCCGATTTTTCCTGATTTTGTGATTGAGTTACTTTCTCCTACTGATAGTTTGAAGGCTACACAGGAAAAGATGAAGCATTATGATGAAGCATTATATAGATAATGGTGTACTTTTAGGTTTATTAATTAATCGTAAATCTCGTCAAGTGGAAATTTATAGACAAGCTAAGGAAGCTGAGGTTTTGGATTGTCCTGCTGCGGTTTCGGGGGAAGATGTTTTAAAGGGTTTTGTGTTAAATTTGGGTATGATTTGGTAGGTCTTGTAGTAATTATTTATGGATCTTCGCTACTTGTTATGCCAAACTATTAATTAAATATCAAAACTTTGTTGAAAAATTAAGGTAAAAAAATAAAATCCACGAAAAACTTCTAAAATATTAATAACAAAGCCTGTATTTTTCGAATTGCAAGGGTTTGATGGGTTTCATGAACCGGATTTACCATAATATATACGGAAGAGCCTTATTTATTTAAGCCAAGTTTGATTAGAGTTTTAGATAACCATTCTTCGGCTTCATTATAAGTAAAACCCTGATGATCAGACCAGGAAAATTGATCCATATATTCACAGTAAATACTATAAGAATTGGAGTTTATGTCAATATCCCAATGAGGCTGACTTAAGTGACGTTTTTTACCTCCAATATTCCAAACATAAATAACCGTTGGTAATATCTGGCTTTTAACAAAGTCCTCAACTTTTTTACTTTTGTTCATAATTTTATTATTCATTATTGTTTATTTTAGTTATTTTTGAATACTATTCATCATTCTTTGAGGTCTTGACACACTTCGTTCATACTTTCTATCCTAATTCTACTTTGAAACTCATGAAAACCATACTAAACAACAAGTTCACCTATAAATTCATCAGTAAAGCTGGGAGAAATAACAGCAATTCCTGAAAAATCAAGGACAACTTATAAAGCACTCATATTAATTACATTAACTAGAATTGTGTAGAATATGAAAGATATACGTGCATTTGCAGTGTGTGTGGGAAACACAAACGGCAGACTCGTCACCAGAGATAGTACCGGGACAAGATATAGGAATCAGACTACAAGCTTTTTTGGG
>CAKZGI010000386.1 GCA_936914905.1 uncultured Trichormus sp.
AAGACTTATAGTATCGTTGCATTTGAACTTCAATTTCACCAGGGTCAGGGGGCATGATCTACCAGTTCTCCATCTACCCTTCTAGTGTGTAGATATTATTGGCACTCTTACACCTTATTTAATCCACTTTCCTTAGCCGTTGCAGCCATTAAATTCTCAGCCATTTCAAAATTAGCCGTGACATTCTGCACATCATCTAACCCTTCTAAAGTATCAATTAATTTAAGAAGAGATTTAGCCTGATCAGGATCTGTGACTTCCACCTGATTCCCAGGAATCCAACGCCACTCTATATCTGTAACATTAAAACCTTTTGTTTTCAATGTGTGACTAAGTTTTTCCAAATTTACCACCTTGGTAAAAACCTCAGCCATGTCCTCAGCAATCATTTCATAGGACTCAGCATCACCTTCCAGTGAAGCTTCTAAAAGCTGTTCTTCATTAACCTGACCCTCAACTATACACACCCCTTTTTGTGTAAACATCCAACTCACACAACCAGTTTCACCCAAATTTCCACCATTTTTGCTAAAAGAAACCCGCAAATCTGCGGCTGTGCGATTACGATTATCTGTGAGGGCTTCAATTAAAATCGCCACACCACCAGGACCATAACCTTCATAGCGAATTTCTTCTAAACTGGAGTTATCGCCCCCAAAAGTACCGGCACCCTTGGCAATCGCTCTTTCAATATTATGATTGGGAATTCGCGCCGCCTTCGCCTTATCAATCGCCGTCCGCAGTTGAAAATTTCCCGCCGGATCTGGTACACCATTTCTCGCAGCAACTATTATCGCCCGCGATAGCTGGGTAAAGACATTTCCCCTTTTTGCATCTACTACCGCCTTCTGACGCTTAATATTTGCCCATTTACTATGTCCTGCCATAAAGAAATAAAAATATTAACACTCTATTCAAACATAGAATATAACGTCATTGGTGATTGGTGATTGGTCATTGGTGGGCATTAGGAAAATTACTTCCCCATCTTTTCCCCATCTTCCCCATCTTTTCCCCATCTTCCCCATCTCCCTCATCTCCGCCATCTCCCCAGTCCTCATTCCCTGATATAAGATGATTGTGCAAGTTCTCAAGTTTTGATGATGAAATTGCTTAAATTTGTCAATCATGTGGATCAACTTTTAATTCCCCACAATTTCCGACGCAAATCGAAGAAAGCACAATATTACCTTAGTAGTTTACTGCTAGTGCTGTTTGTAGGTATCTTGGCTTTGGGTGGTTGTCAAGCTATACATCCTCATCAAGTAACTCATATAACTCTGTGGCATGGTGTGAACCCACCACAGAATCGGGATTTTTTACAAAAACTGGTAGATAAATTTAATCAAACTCACTCAAATATCCAAGTATAATCACTGTATGTGGGGCAACAAGATCAACAAATCCCCAAAATTTTGATAGCAGTGCTAGGAAATAGACCACCTGATTTATTGTGGTATAATCCGACAATTGCAGGACAATTAGTCGAACTGGAGGCAATCATAGCTTTAGATGACAAGTTAGCTAAATCTCCAGTTTAAAATGATATTGATCCAACTTTCTATACATCAATGGAATACAAAGGTAAAATTTAGTGACTCCCATTTGCTACAAATAACGTTAATGTTTATTACCCCCCAAGTTTATTTAAAGCCGCAGGAATTACTCAGTTACCGCAGACGTGGGAAGAGTTACGACAAGTTGTTAAAAAATTAACTCGTGATACTAATGGAAATGGGCAGATAAATCAGTATGGAATACTGCTACCTGCGGGAAAGGGAGAATTTACAGTTTTTACCTGGTTGCCGTTTATATGGAGTGGTGGCGGTAAACTAGTAAAGGGTGACTCTCAAAGTGCGCCAGATGTGGTTTTGGCAGATAATCAAGGAGCGATCACAGCTTTGCAACTTTGGCAAAATTTAATCAAAGATGGTTCTGCTATATTATCCGGTTTAGAAAGGGGTTATGAGATAGAAAGCCTGGTTAATGGCAAAGTAGCGATGGAGGTAACAGGCCCGTCGAGTTTGGGAGAATTGAAACAGAGTGGTGTAGATTTTGATGTTTTTCCCATTCCTGTTGCTCAAGAACCTGCTACCCTCATAGGTGGAAAAAATCTGTGTTTGTTCAAAACCAGTCCAGAACGAGAAAAAGCCGCCTTTAAATTTGCTGAGTATGCTTTGAGTGCGGCTTTCCAAACAGAATTGGCTTTGGGAACAGGTTATTTACCTGTAAATATCAAATCGCGTCAAAGTCCTAAATATCAAGAATTCCTGAAAGAACAACCACAAATCAAGGTATTTTTAGAACAGGCAAAACACGGGCGATCACGTTCCATTTTTCCTGGTTATACTCACATTTCCGACACTTGAGGAAGGGCAATTGAAGTAGTGTTTTTAGGTAAAAGTTAAAAGTTCCCCAGATGAAGCCCTGAAAGCAGCCCAGCAACGCTTAGATTTAATCTTCAATTAAAAAGAAGTTACCAGTTGTCGGAAAAACTCTTTCCCAATCCCCAGCGATGCACTGAGCTTGTTGAAGTGTCCCCAGTCCCCAATCCTGTATATCCTACAGTTTGGAGCAAAAACTACTAAGCTGTTAATATAGCACGTTTAAACTTTACCGGACATCCTGGAGCGCAATACCAGCAGTTCCGACTTTCTCACTGGCTAACTTACGTTGTAACTACATTATGTTTGATGCACTATCTGATCGTTTAGAATCTGCGTGGAAAAAACTGCGGGGACAAGATAGAATCTCTCAATCCAACATTCAAAATGCTTTGCGTGAGGTGCGTCGCGCCTTGTTGGAAGCAGATGTTAACCTCCAAGTAGTCAAAGATTTTATTTCTGAAGTCGAAACCAAAGCTCAGGGAGCTGAGGTAATCACTGGCGTGCGCCCTGATCAACAGTTTATCAAAATTATTTACGATGAACTTGTCCAGGTGATGGGGGAAGAAAATATTCCCCTAGCAGAAGTTGAGGGTAAAACTACCATCGTGTTAATGGCAGGTTTACAAGGTACTGGTAAAACCACCGCTACCGCCAAATTAGCCTTACATTTACGGAAATTAAATCGTAGTTGCTTGTTAGTCGCCACAGACGTATATCGTCCCGCAGCTATTGAGCAGCTTTTGACACTCGGTAAGCAAATTGACGTACCTGTGTTTGAATTAGGCAGCGACGCTGATCCTGTAGAAATTGCCCGTCAAGGTGTGGAACACGCTAGAGCAGAAGGCATTAATACAGTTATTGTTGATACGGCTGGACGCTTACAAATTGACCAGGATATGATGGCGGAATTATCCCGCATTAAGTCAACTATTGAACCTGACGAAACTTTGCTAGTAGTGGACTCAATGACGGGTCAAGAAGCCGCAAATCTGACTCGTACGTTTCACGACCAAATCGGTATTACTGGGGCAATTCTCACTAAATTAGACGGTGATAGCCGGGGTGGTGCGGCGCTGTCAGTAAGACAAATTTCTGGTACGCCGATTAAGTTTGTCGGTGTGGGTGAAAAAGTCGAGGCGCTACAACCGTTTTATCCTGAACGGATGGCTTCGCGGATTTTGGGGATGGGTGACGTTCTCACTTTAGTAGAGAAAGCCCAAGAAGAAATTGACTTGGCAGATGCCGAGCAAATGCAGGAGAAAATCCTGTCAGCGAAGTTTGATTTTACAGACTTTCTCAAACAGTTACGCCTCATGAAAAATATGGGGTCCTTGGGTGGAATCATGAAGTTGATTCCCGGTATCGGCAAGCTTTCAGATGACCAGTTGAAGCAGGGGGAAACCCAGCTAAAACGCTGTGAAGCCATGATTAATTCCATGACCAAGCAAGAACGCCGCGACCCGGATTTATTGGCTAGTTCTCCCAGTCGGCGGCGACGAATTGCTTGTGGTGCTGGCTATAGAGAGTCAGATGTCAGCAAGTTAGTGGGAGATTTCCAAAAAATGCGATCGCTCATGCAACAAATGGGTCAAGGCAAATTCCCCGGCGGTATGCCAGGAATGTTTGGTGTCAGCGGTATGGGCAACCCCCTAGCTGCAGGAAATCGACCTTCACCCGGTTGGCGCGGTTATCCCGGTGGCGTACCACCAAGCAAAAAGAAAAAGAAAGAGAAAAAGAAAAAAGGCTTTGGCACTCTTTAAAAACAGGGAATAGGGAACAGGTGACACGTGACAGCGCGGAGATAAGGAAGGGACTGTAATTCTCTTTCATCTACCTTTCTTGCCTTCTACCTGTCACCTGTTCCCTGTCACCTTCCGCCAATAATGCCTAGCAAGTGCTAAAATTATCATTTCAGTATTGGAAGTTTTGAACAGAGGCCGTTTAGGCTAGTCACTTCTTCATCACAACAGTAACAAAATCACAACTTACAAACAGGACAACGAGTTCTCAACATGATCAAACTGCGCTTAAAGCGATTTGGTAAAAAGCGGGAGGCAAGTTACCGCATTATTGCTATTAACGACATGTCTCGGCGTGATGGTCGTCCCCTAGAAGAACTAGGATTTTATAACCCCAGAACTGATGAAGTCCGATTGGATGTTCCCGGTATAATTAAGCGACTACAACAAGGTGCTCAACCCACGGATACAGTTCGTCGCATTCTAGTAAAAGCTAACGTTTTTGAACAAGTCAGTGCAACAGCCGCATCGTAATCTGGAGATGAAATCATCAACAGCCAGTCCTAACTATATTGGGCTGGTAAAATTTCTTGTGCAGCCGTTTTTAGAATCTCCAGAGTCTTTAAGCGTCGATTGTGAAATGTCTCACATCCTCAAACGGGCTTGGATTCGCATCGCTTTTGACCCGACAGACAAAGGAAAAGTTTTTGGTCGGGGGGGGCGCAATATTCAGGCGATTCGCACAGTGGTTGCAGCAGCAGCAGAATTAGCTGGGCAATCAGTATACCTGGACATCTACGGCAGCAGTTCCCAAAGTCGGGATGGTATGTCTTTCGATGAAGAACAGGAAGAAAGAATACCCCCACCAAGATCAAGAGAAAGAACTGGAAACATCCCCAGACCTATTGCGAAACCCCGTTTCCAATAGGTAGGTCTAAACTGCTAAATTTAAGCGGACTTACCCAGTAATCAGTTCTGGAAAAAATGCAGACAGGTGGCAACAAGATTGTCAAATCTTTTCGGCATCTCTCGTTACTCTGACGGAGTTACCAATAAAGTATAGACATCTGTTGCCAGCCTATTCTCAGAATTAATTAAAATTTAGATTTTAGATTTTAGATTCGCAAAGACTGATTTAGTCAGCGTTTGTGCTTATTATTGGGTTGAAGGATTTTGGGATGGCTGAATTTTTCAGCATATTCCAGGTTAGAATATTGTGAATTCTTATAAAGATTAAAAAAATTCAAAAAATTATTTAGCCCGATTTTTTGGGAAAATATCATCTTCGTAAAGAATTGCTCCTCAACTTATAACTAACAAACTATGGCAGGTGCTTTAACAATTCAGCTGCCTAATATTCCCAGTGCCATTGCTCTAGGGGGATATGGGGAAGCAAATCTCAAATTTCTATCTCAACAAACAGGAGCCAGCTTAGTTTTACGTGGACAGGAACTCCTAATTGCTGGTACAGATAAGCAGGTTGATATGGCAGCGCGATTAGTGCGATCTCTAGAAAACCTGTGGAGTAAAGGCAATAATATATCAACTGCGGATATTTTAACAGCCCGTCAAGCCATAGAGGGCGATTGTCAAGGAGAATTCCAAGACCTACAACGAGACATCCTCGCCAAAAGTCGTCGTAATCAAGAAATCCGCGCCAAAACCTTTCGTCAAAGACAATATATTGAAGCCATTCGCAAACGCGACCTCACCTTTGGTATCGGTCCTGCTGGAACCGGTAAAACCTATCTTGCTGTCGTCGTTGCTGTCCAAGAACTTCTATCTAATCAATTTGAACGATTAATCTTAACCCGTCCTGCCGTAGAAGCAGGAGAAAAATTGGGATTTTTGCCAGGAGACCTACAACAAAAAGTTAATCCCTATCTTCGTCCCCTTTATGATGCCATCAATGAATTCATCGACCCTGAAAAAGTCCCCAATTTAATGGAACGTGGAGTAATTGAAGTTGCACCACTAGCTTATATGCGTGGACGGACATTAGATAATGCCTTTGTAATTGTTGATGAAGCTCAAAACACCACACCAGCACAGATGAAAATGGTTTTAACCCGTCTGGGTTTTGGTTCACGAATGGTAATTACAGGTGACATCACACAAACAGATTTACCACTTCATCAACAATCAGGATTAACAGTAGCTTTACAAATTTTGAAGCACGTAGAAGACATTGCCTTTTGTGAATTTACCCAAAAAGATGTAGTTCGTCATCCTTTAGTACAGCGTATTGTCGCCGCTTACGAAGCTCACGAAAGATAGTCAATTAGTCATTACTAAAAAACTAAGTTATGAGTCAATACTACTCAGTTAAAATGCTCAAACCTTGCAGATCCCCCTTAATCCACCCCACTGGCTTTATGCCGGGAAACCCGTCCACCGCAGTGGCTACCCTTAATAAGGGGGAAATAAAGCCATTCTTAGCCTCCCTTTTCAAGGGGGGTTGGGGAGATTAAACGTCAACCAAGCAGTATTGAGTTATGAGTACAACATTGAGAGAATTTTTGGAAGCTTGTGAAAATTTAGGAACTTTACGTTTAATTGTCACTAGCAGCGCCGCAGTTTTAGAAGCACGTGGAAAAATGGAAAAGCTATTTTACGCAGAATTACTCAAAGGTAAATATGCCAATATCCACACCGAAGGATTTGAATTTCATTTGAATATGGACAAAATTACTCAAGTGAAATTTGAAATAGGTGAAGCAAAAAGAGGTAATTTTACAACCTATGCAATCCGATTTTTAGATGAGCAACAAGAACCTGCTTTAAGCATATTTTTACAATGGGGTAAACCCGGAGAATATCAAGCAGGGCAAGTAGAAGCATGGCAAAACTTAAGAGAAAAATATGGTGAAATTTGGCAACCTTTACCAATTGAAACTTTGTAAGTTTCCCAATCAAAAATCCTCGAATTATGCAATGTTTCGGGGATATTAATTTAATATTTCTCTTGTTTACTTTTTTGATGAAAATACTGTTAATTTTTTGCTTAATTCTTTCACTCCTCTTAGGAAATGGAGAAGCACAAGCAGGTGAATTAGCAGAACCATAATATTCCTCAATTAAGTTAAGAATTCGTTGAACTCCTTGTATAATCATAATATGAATCCCTTGGAAGCATACGCCAGTTGCTTCAACTCGGGGAACCCGCCCAAGGCACTGGCTCTGAAGTATCCAACGCAAAGTAGAGGATTTTGTTGGTTTATTCAGTTGATTTTTAACTGTCGCTTTTTGCATCTTTAAAGAGATTCTTAATTGGGGCTTGCTGAATCAACGAAAAACCTGGATGAACCTGGATAAATTACACCTCTTGCAGAATTAATTTTATGTTATAATAGGGGCTGGTCTTTGTTCTAGCCGAAAGAAGTTAGAGTTACACGGTTATGTTTGAATTAGCGAGCGCAAAGAACACCAAAAATACATAAAACCCAAAACTCTCTATCATACCACATAAACAATTTTGCAAGAGGTCTATTAAGAGATTCGCGGTGTAAAAAGTGAAAAAAGTGCAAAGAAAAGAGTTAAAATAGGTAAAACTCCTTGCATCAATGTGCATTAAAATATATAGAAAAGCGCAATAACAAGAAACACTGCCAAAAAACTTTGAACTACCCTTTGGTGGGAAACTAGCATCAGATAACCGCTGTATAATCATGGTGTAGATGATACATTGGTCAGAATTCGAAGGAGAATATGCAGCCATATTTTCAGAGGAAATAGGCGCACCGGCCAAAACATTTAGGATGGTGTTGGGAGCATTAATAATCAAAGAGAAATTAGGAATAAGTGATAGAAAAATAGTAGAACATATTAGGAATAATCCCTATCTGCAATAGTTTATAGGAATGTCAGCCTATAGTAACGAAGCTCGATTTGATGCTTCCATGCTAATTCACCTTAGAGAAAAAATAGATATAAAATTAGTCAACAAATTGAATCAAGAAATTGTTAAACAGGGGTTAGAAATAAAAGAGGAGGAAGTAAAATAAAAAAAGTCATAAACAGAAGATTCAAAGGTGACCAGACCAATCGGGGCAAATTAATATTAGATGCCAGTTGTGCGCCAGCAGATATCAGTTATCCAAGAGACTTTGGATTATTAATCCAAGCAAGAAAGCAAACAAAAAAAACTACAGATACATTATATAATTCCCTGCAAGTCAAAAATATAAACAAACCGAGAACCTACAGGAATATAGCGAGAAAAATTATTTAGCAGTAGCCAAAAGAAGAAAAATAACCTTTAAAGAAAGAAGAAAAGCTATCAAAAGGCGACTGCAATATATAGAAAGAAACTTAGCTCACATTCAGCAAATAATAGATTTGGGTGCGTCACTCGTAAAACTGAGTAATAGGCAATATAAACCACATGAGTTGGGATAATTTTAACGAATCAGGAGACTTAAAATCACAAGTTGAAGTATTCAACTACTACACGGTTTGTTATCCTGAATCAGTTCATGTTGATAAAATCTATCGAAATAGAGACAATCGTGCTTGGTGTAAAGAAAGAGGTATTAGAGTCAGTGGACTTCCTTTGGGAAGACCACCTAAAAATTTCAGTAAAGAAAAAAGAAACAATCTTTAAAGGATGAGAGAATTCGTAACTGTATTGAGGGTAAATTTGGACAACCTAAACGAAGATTCAGCCTTGGGAGAGTGATGGCTAAACTTTCTCATACTTCTTTAACTAGAATTGCTATTTATTTCTTAGTTATGAATCTTTGTACTCTTCTCTTAAGGCTTTCTTGTGTCTTTTTATGGCGATTTTTCAAAATAACATCTTTTTTCACTTCTTTTATTAAAGAAAATTATGTTTTGGATAATCCGCAGCCCACAAAAACTTATCTTTTCCCCTGTCTGACTATTTAGTCAATTCTTCTCTTGCCTTTTCATGAATTTTTCAGCACACCCTAATTGTCTTTTTCCTAGATTATAAACCAAAAGACACAATGCCATTAACATCATCATTGTCTCTATTTAAGCCATTTTTGCGACTTATTACACCTGTATCTGTACTTCAAAATGAAGTGCGGACTGTGGGTTAAATATTCAATTCAGCGAGAGTAAGCTGTCACGCATCTAGTTTTTTAACCCAAAGTCCCCTGTCACCTCCTAATCTATGTCACCCTCAGTCCTACTACAATTAGAATTGTTGTGATGTTTTCTTTATTAACTAAAGTGTCAGAATCCCTACTTTTACAAGATCGCTACCTCGCCTTAATTGATGAAATTGTCGAAACCACTCTCAAGGGTAAGATTAGCTCTGTAGAGCAGGTATACCAAATGTTACTCAAAGGTATTGCTTCCGGTACAGGGGAAATATTTGAATTAGCTTTGAGTGATCGCTTGACAACCCTTCAAACTCAAGTAGATAGTGAAAAAGACGAACTAAAAAAGTCAAAAGGCACACGCAGATTAAGAGCAATTAAAACCATACAATCTCAATGGAAACGCTGGCAAGAACAAAACAAAGCCACAGAAGTTATAGCTTTAGTAGTTCGAGAAATTACCATTGCTAGCAATGAACGGCGTTTAGCTGTATTTTTGCGCTTCCTTGACCCCAATCAAAAATATCCGTTAAATTTATCCCAATTACAGAAATTAGCCAAATCATTACAACAATTTGGTGCAGCTAATGGTGCAGCTAATTCTGATTTGATGGCAATCTCTACAGGTATAACTCGTGGTGTAGCAGCTTGGCAACGCATCCAAGAAAACCTCCTCAGTTCGATGTATGAACAAAAAAATTCTCTAGGATTTGGTGGTGTACCTGGTGAAAGAGATCCTTGGGCAAGTTGGGCAAAATCAGTTAAAAGCGAAATACCACAAACATTTTTTCGCACCTTAGCATTAGAACAATCTGCAATTGAATTTAGCCAAAAAGAACAAAACATTACCCTCAGTGATTAGGTAGAATTAGCAATAGTTTTACAATTGTTACAACTTGGTTTAGTTACCTGGTTTGATCAACAAGCTTATGATATTCAAGCAGGCCCAAAATTATCAATCTCCACATTCTTGACCTTTGCAGTTATTTGGAGTCAATTAGCATCCGGTTTTCAAACCCAAGCAATAGCATACAGCAATGGAGCTTCTCTAATTATGCTCCAAATTTTACGAACCTTTGCCCAACGTCCTTATTTTCCACTCTATGGTGGGATTTTCGCTTCTTTTTCTGGTAGTTCTTTGTGTGATACCCTCGATTATTTAGATGAACCTCTAAGTTCTGTGGAAGGAACACAAGAGAAAGCGCGAATTTTAACATTATTAGGTTATTCTCAACGAGCTTTAGGCCGATGTCCACGATCAATAAATTTCCATCAGCAAGCTTTGGAAATAGCCAGAAGTGCTAAAGACAGCGTTTGTGAAATTGCTAATCTTAACCACCTCAGTCGTACCTACGTCCAAGAAAAAAATTATCCCGAAGCCATAAATTACAGTCAAAGAGCATTAATATTAAGTAGACAAGCAGGTGACAAAATCGGAGAAACTAACGCGCTGGTAAATTTGGGTTACAGCGAAGTTATGCAAGCACAACAATTAGAAAACATTGGACCTGAAGTTTATGAATCAGCAATTAATTATTTGGAACAAGGTTTGAAGTTAGCCGAAAAATTAGGTGATTTGCAAACTCAAGCCTTATGTTTTAGCAGCATAAGAATTGCCTATTTAGTCACCGCACAACACGAAAACGCCATTAAATATTTAGAAATTGGTTTCAAAACCGCCCAAATTTCCGGTGACTTATATCTTCAGGGACAAAATTTATCCTATTTAGCAGAAGCTAATTATCACCTGCGAAATTACGAAAAGGCTATTTATATGGGTAGTCTGGGAATGTATTTACTAGAACAAATTTATTCCCAAGAATGGAGACAACCCGCTGGTTTATTGAGCATAATCAAAGGACAACTCGGTACAGATAAATTCCAAGTCTCGCTTCAACAAAATCGTCCCAGAATCATCTCCTTTATCGGTGTAGACGGTTATGATTATATTGCTCAATTATTGAACACATATCAGAATCATTGGTGACAAGTTAAGGAAAAGAAGAAATTGTCAAGCGTGGTATTTGGATAGGTCAAAAATCGTTATCAACTCAGTGTAGACAAATAATTTAGCGGTTGAGACAAGCAATGACAAGCAGCCGAAAAACCAATCGAGACCACGGCAACAAGAAACAGAGACCAATGGTCGAATATGAAGTAATAGCCGAGCAATTGGAAAGATGACTGACACCAGCCATTACAAATCAAGAAAATTACTACCGAAAACTAGGACTCAGAGAACGGATACTGAATTTACCGTTGATGATGGGTGCGGTGTTGACCTTACTGTGGCGAGATATAGGAGGAGTCAGAGAAGTGACAAGAATGTTAGCTAGAGATGGTTTTCTGTGGTGTAATCCCACAAAAGTTAGTCAAGGTGAATTGAAGATGCTTTTAATACAGTCAAAAGACTCTTGGGTTTAAGTTATTTATGAACAGGTTCAATCAATGGAATTAAATTACAAATTTGGGCAAATTGTTGATTTTATAGTGTTTTACTAGATTTAGGTGATGCGGTAGCAGATGAACTTTCTCTGCCTTTTGATGAGATTTCATTAGAAATGATTTATCGTGGTCTTTATAATTTTACTATGGCTAGTCAAAAAGGTAAGGCAACAGATCCTGTTAGATATTTTGCTGACCCTCTAAATCGAGATTTAGGTATTATCAAACAGAAGCGAAAACCAAGTGTTAAGTTAGTTGTCGCTCCTTTTCCTGATCTTCAACGTGGGACTGACCAGTTTTTTCACCACAATTCTCTCGAAGGCTCTTGAAAAAATACTTTCAGCCTTAACTTGTCACAAATGTATCAGAATTCGTAGTTCAGGAGTGAGAAGCATAAGAAAGTAATTCCCAATGTCCCAAAATAATGAAGCAAGGGCGTTGACTTCAACCCCAAAACCTGATCAAAATTAAGTTGATCAGGAAGAACTATCTAAAAAAATCCACTTTAAACAGCGCGTTATCCAAAACCGTTGTCAAGAAGTTTCATAAACCGCCTCTACATTCTTGTCACCAGATGTCTAATGTTGGTGAACATCACCAATTACCAATCACCTATTCCCCATTACCTTCTTCAACAATTCGGGAATCTGTGCAGGATATTCAGCGACAGGAACTTGTGCTGCTTGGAAAGCCGCTAATTTATTTTGTGTAGTGCCAAAATTGGGATCACGTCTGACAACAGTTGCTATATTTCCTGTCTGATGCCAATATTTGCTTTGTGGTGCGTGTCTACCTGCAATATAAGCAATAACAGGCTTGTCAATAGCTTCAGCTATGTATCGTGCAGCAGCTTCTTCACTCCCTCCTCCTGGTTGACCGACTAAAACGATCGCATCGGTAGTTTCATCTTCATCCAGAATTTGCAACCATTGCAGGAACGATGAACCGACAATAGCATCACTACCAATACTCACACTAATTGATTGACCCAAACCAGCTTGGGTCAATTCCCAAGCCACTTCATAAGTTAGAGTGCTACTACGGCTAACAATTCCCACTGAACCAGGTGTATAAAATTCACTTGGTTGAGTGCCTAAGAGAATTTTACCAGGAACAATAATTCCCGGACTATTCGGCCCTACCACCAATATTTCACGAGTCTCAGTTTTGCGGAGTAATGTCACCATATGCAACGGTGGCACACCAGCAGAAATAATAATTATCTGTCTAATATTAGATGCGCTCGCTTCCAATGCCGCATCTAAAACTTGATAAGGGTGGACACAAATAATTGTCGTATCAATTGCCCCCAATTTTGATATTGCTTCCTCTACTAAATCAAACACTGGCAGATCATACTTCATCTGTCCACCATATCCAGGCTGAACACCAGCTATCAAATTAGTGCCATAAGCTTTCATTTGAGCAATATGAGTTGCTGATATAAATTCACTAAAGCCTTGTATTAAAATTTTGCTGTCTGGTCTTAAGTTCATAAAATTTAGTCATTAGTTATTAATCGTAGGTCATTGGTCATTAGTTATTAGTCACTCAACTGATAACTGTTAACTGTTAATGGATACTACTTTTTGTACGCAGGTAGTTTAGCTAAACGGACTGCTTGTGCCACAGCTTCATTTAAATTTTCCACTACTATCAGCGTGTCACTTTCAGGGTTGAGTGCAGTTAAATGTTTCTTGGTATCCTGAAAATCAGCACCAGCAAGACGGAAAACCATCCTGGGTAAATGTCTGGACTTATTTTTACTAGTAGTTGACAAAGGAGACTTCAGTTCTTGCGGGTCCACTTGTATAAAATTGGCAACGACCTCTGGCATTTGGGAGCCATCAGGAATAGTCCCCAGAAAATTCATCAGAATCACTTGAATGCTTTTGTCGCTAGCTAAATTTCTCAGACTTGTGGCCAAGCGATCGCAAAAAGTATTTGGTGTACTATCAGTTAAAAAAGAATGCCGTAAGTTGAAAGACACACCAGGTTTACCACCCGCATTAAAAACTGCATCTAAGGTAGTCAACAATGAACCAGTCCCATTGGCTAAAATACCGATTTTTCCATGAATTCCTAACCCGTTGCCATTACCCAAAATATTGTTAGTCCTGCTTGTTTTATTCCTATTTGCTATTTTGGCTGCCATTTGGGCGATTTCTGGATGACGGTTAATTGCCCTGGGGTTGACTCTAATTTTACCATTGAGAGCCATCACTTGTCCCGCAGCACTGACCGCTAGAGGATTGATCTCAACTAAATCCAGGTCTTTCTGCACAAATAACTGATACATTTTTTCTACAATGTCGCTGACTGACTGCATCAGCGCACCCTGCAACCCCATTTTCAATCCCAATCGTCTGGCATAAAATGGCGAAAATTCCTGTTCTACAACCACATATTGCATTTTCTCCCCTGGAGATTCCCAATCAATATCTGATTGTTTGCAACCCAAAAGCACCGGACGACACAGGGCTGTATCTAAAACAACAGCCAAATAAAACTCATCCTTGGCATCATACTTAGATTCTGCCAGCAAAACCTCTGGCAATTCCCCCCAAATCGGCAAATTGAAGATATTTTGAGCCGCTGCGATCGCATCAATTGTGGTTTCCACAATCCTGACTCCACCAGCTTTAGCTCTTTCATCTGCGTGTACTTGCGATTTTAGTACAATCGGATAGTGAATTTTTAAGCGTTTTAAATCTGTAGGATGGTCAATTCTTTGGGATGGTAATACGGGAATGCCCATCTTGCCAAACCATTCTTTAACTTGGTACTCCAATAAATCCATTGACACACACCTTGTATTAATAATTCCAAAGCAGCTTTTTAGTTTTATCTGATCTTTTGTACAGCACTTAGATTACATAATTGCGCTTTGGTTGACTAGAAAATTTATTTAACACGAATTAATTTTATCGAATTCGTCAAGGGTAGCAAATTCATTTCCAGAACTCCACCCGCTGTAATTTGGTTAATCATACCTAAACCACCCACCCTGTCGACCAACTTGCTAGTCTATAAAATTACTGGGCTATCCTTGTATATTTTTCCTTAAATAATTTATACTCGTATTCGGATTGTCCAATTTATCATCTAGCAGTATAAAAAAGTAGAACCCTCAACTATCACCAGTTTGTTACTATCTGGTAACAGATATAACTTAGTGCAAAAAAGTTCTTCTGTTTGATGTAAAACTGGGGTAAAGAAAATACAGCAGGAGTCACGAGTCAAGACTCACGAGTCACCAGTAAAACTCTCTTGCTGTCTAGGTTTCAATTTAGATTCTGTACCTCATTCATCTGCAATCTGCTGTATGTACGTATATGTAACAAACATAAATGCTTTATTTCACGTGGTCAAAGAGGATAAAAACTATAAAACTATATAGAACATTAGCAGTAAGACCATGATTAAAGTCACATTGAAAAAAGAAGATATGCAGCTTATAGCCAGTATTTTACAAGAAGAACTACAGATGGAACTTCCACCTGACAAAGTTTTCCAGGTTCGATGTGCCATCCAAAATGACGAACTGATGGTTTTAATTCAACACCATTTGAATGTGTATTTTGATACAGAGAAAATATTTGCGGTACTTGAGGAAACACTCCAGTCGCAATCTCAATATCATGAGCAAAGGGTACAATTTTACCTGAGAGTTTCTGGAGAAAAAGTACCTTACACTAAAAATTCCATAATTGTCAAGCCTAAAAAGATACAAGAGGATTCAAGAATTATCGGAGAAGAAGCCAGCACAGGCTCAGATTACAGTACAGCAAATCACCAATTGATTTTTCCTCCACTCAATATTCTCAACCCTCCCTCTCCATCTCCTATCACAGAAGACAATATCTCGGATAATCCATTTAACTTACTAGTAGATGACAATATCTCAGATAGTTCATATAGCTCAGATAGTTCATATAGCTCAGATAGTTCAAGTTCATATAGCTCAGATAATTCATTGCTTGAGGAGAGTGAGGATAGCCGAGGAGAAGCAGAAAAGTTTGACCCCTTCGCAGATGGAAAAAATTTATCGACAACCAAACACCTATCCCTTTCATCCTTACCCATCCTCTTAGGTGGGGTATTGGGAGGGGTATTGGGAGTGGCAGTTATTTTTGGTGGTGGTGCTTTTTTTCTGACTCGTGCTTGCGTGATTGCTGAGTGTAAAGAATTAGAAATAGCGCAGCAATTCAAAAGCAATACCCAACAATTGATCCGTCAGGCCAAGTCTCAAAAAGAACTAGTAGCAGTACAACAACAAATAGATACAGTTATTTCGGATCTCAAAGTAATTCCTCAATGGTCCCCTCGTTATCAATCAGCCCAGGAAATCAATTTAAGTTTTTCTGACCAATCAGCAAAAATTACCCAGGTGCTAAAAGCTTTAGAGTCTGCAAATCTAGCAGAGAAAAAAACCAAAACCCCCCCAACTAGCCTGGAAGAGCTACGTGCTAGACAAAGTTTATGGCGACAAGCAATCATACCACTAGAGTCTATTAAACCTGGTAACGAACTATATGGACTAGTGCGGGCAAATTTGTCCAAGTATCAAAGCAACTTACAGACTCTCAATAAGCAATTGCTCAGTGAAGAATCATGGCTGGAAAAACTCACCACAGCCAAGACTGTAGCTGAATCAGCCCTAAAGCGTGAAGCTAATGCTAAATCGGATAATGACTGGCAAAGGGTAAAGTCTGCTTGGCAAGAAGTTGTTAATGATTTGAAAAGTATTCCCTCAAACAGCACAACATACCAGGAAGCAAAAAACCTTTTAACCGATTATCAGCCTAGACTTATATTGGCACGCAATCGCGCTAGAAAACAAGCTGCTGCGGCTCTCAACTTCAAACAAGCTGTCAACATGGCTAATCAAGCTAAAGTTTATGAAACACAAAATAAATGGCAGGCAGCAATAGCATCTTGGGAGCAAGCTGTACAGATAGCTAAACAGGTTTCTCAAGATAGTTCTTTCTACAATCAAGCACAATCCGTCATTCAATCCTATTCGACTGCTCAAGCACAGGCAAAAGAAAAACAACAACTCGATGGTAATTTGGCACAAACTCGCGCTGATTTGGGAAAAACCTGTGTTAATAATATGCGGTTTTGCATTTTTAACATCGAAACTAGGGGTATTTTTGTCCGTTTAACCCCAGAGTATGACCAAGCATTACAAATTAACCCTGATATCCAAAGTCATTTACAAGCTTTGCAAGAGGCTTTAGGAGTCATCAGTGGAAATTCTAACCTACCCGTATTTCTCTATAATTCCCAAGGACAGGAAAGGTATATGAAGATGCCGCAATAGGGTGATGGGGGTGTTGGGGGAGTATAAATATACCTTCTATCACCTATCACCTTCTGCCTACAACCGTTATATAAAACCTACTCAAAATTACTCATGAGCCCAGGTGATTTTGCAGTGCTTGATGCATTTCCGCTACAGGGACTGTTTCCTGTTCCAACCAAATTTTTAATGCTGCTGCACCTTGTTGAACTAGCATTTCTAAACCACCTATAGCGATCGCACCTTGTGTTTCTGCTAGTTTTAGAAATTTCGTGGGTTTGGGGATGTATATTAAATCATAAGCAATAGCACCTGAAGGTAAATTTGCCATATCTTGACCACTCAAAGGAGATTCATCTACCTGGGGATACATCCCCATCGGAGTTGTATTTACTAGCAAATTAGCTAGGGGAATTAGCTTTGGTAATTCTTCCCAGACATGGACTTGAAATTTATCCACATAAGGTGAATTTTGCCAACTGTGGCGAAATTCCTTCAATTTATACATATTTCTCCCCACAAGGTGAATTTCTGCCAACCCTAGCTGCACACAACCAGCCACAATTGCCCTAGCTGCACCACCATTGCCTAAAATGACTGCCTTCTTTTGACTCCAATCTTGCTGACATATGGTTTGCAAAGGGGCTATAAATCCTTCTACATCTGTGTTTGTCCCTACCCATTTGTTACCTTGATGAGTAACAGTATTGACTGCGCCAATAGCTTGAGCAATAGGGGAAATTTCTGTTAATATAGGTAATATAGCCTGTTTATGGGGAATTGTCACACTGAAACCCACAACCCCAATAGCCGCAAAACCTGCGATCGCAATTTCTAAATTTTCCGGTGCAATAGGAAAAGGTAAATAAACATAATCTAACCCCAATTTACTCAGTGCAGCATTGTGCATCACTGGTGAAAGAGAATGTTTTACAGGATGTCCAATAACTCCCAGAAGTTTAGTTTTTCCAGTTATCTGCTGGCAATAATTATTATCTTGGTTATTCATAGAATACTGTCGCCCACGGTATGACGGTTTGAAAGAATCTCATCACTCTCCGATAACTACCACCTATGCCTGCCCAACGAGAGATTCCCAACATTGTGACTCTGCCACTCATTACTAACATGGCCATGACGAGGGAGCTCAATTGCCGCATCGTCGTCACTTTTATTTCTGGTAGCAGGCTTTGCAAGAGTATTAGGATATCGAACATGGCCAATGTGCCAGATTTTGAGTTGTTGTTTTGGAAGACTATAACTCTACTACATCAGCCATGTTTTCATACTCTTTTTTTGGCTAAGGTATTGAACTGCTGTGATAATTACGCCAAACCACAGACTTGTAGCTTTGTCGATTGCTCTCATCACCAATACCTTAGTTGAATAAACTACTTAAAGTTAAAGTTCCCCCAAAGGTATTATTAATAACGTAGCTAAATTTTATTAAGAACCGCACAAGTCAATGATGGTTGTACGTGAGAAGGAGATTTATCTGCAATTAATTCAATTTTGCCTTGAGAGTTACGCCGCCAAGAAGTAGCTTGGACAGTTACCTACGGTGATGTAGGTATTTGGGCTTTTACTGATTGTGTGTGATGGAATGCAGAGATATCACAAGTATCAGACCAAGGGTGATCGCTCCTAATAGACACGTCATAAAATTTACAAAGGAGTCTGTGTCTGGCTTTCCATAGTGTTAAGATTAGGAGAGA
>CAKZGI010000387.1 GCA_936914905.1 uncultured Trichormus sp.
TATATTCTGCCTCACCTATCACACTTGTCAATACCCCACCACCTCAATCCTTACACAATTGTTACAACTGGAGCATTAACAATTAATAATTCCGGAGAACGACTAATAAAATCGCAATTACCATTTAATCCTTGTGATAGTTCTACTAATATTCTCTTTGCGTCTCTGCGTCTCTGCATGAGAAATCAAAAAGGTGGGAATTACCCACTCAATATTCACACAATATTTACTCACCGAATACACTAGCAAAAAAGTCCAGCGTCTCCTTCAAAGCCTTGATGAAAACATCAATTTCCTCACTAGTATTGTAAAAAGATAAACTCGCTCGTGCTGTTCCCGCTAAACCTAAATGACGGTGTAATGGTTGTGTACAATGATGTCCAGAACGTATGGCTACACCTTCTTGATCTAACAATGTTGCTAAATCATTGGCGTGGACACCTTCTGCTGTAAATGCTGCTAATGCGGATCTACCTTCCCCTTGAGCATTAGGTTTTGGTCCATAGATTCTAATTTGGGGTATTTGTTCTAATTGCTCGAACAAATAAGCTGTTAATTCGGCTTCATAAGCATGGATTTTATCCATACCTATACCTATCTTAGTAAGATAATCTATGGCTGCACCGAGTGCGATCGCTTCCCCAATAGCAGGTGTACCAGCTTCAAATTTATGGGGTAAATCTGCATAGGTAGAATGGTCTAAATATACCTCAGCAATCATTTCACCACCACCGAGAAATGGTGGCATTGCTTCTACTAATTCCAACTTACCATACAAAAAGCCGATACCAGTTGGAGCGCACATTTTATGGCCAGAAGCTACCAACCAATCACAGTTGATTTCTTGGACATCAATAGGCATATGAGGGACACTTTGGCAAGCATCCATTAAGAATTTCGCATAGTATCTGTGAGCAATTTCGGCTATCTCTTTAACTGGGTTGATACAACCCAAAGTGTTAGAAATATGAACCACTGACACCAGTTTTGTTTTTTCAGAGATCAGTTTTTTAAACTGTTCCAAATCAAAAGTTTCTTCTGGTGTCAATTCAACAAATTTTAAGACTGCGCCTGTTTTTTGGGCAACAAATTGCCAAGGAACAATATTACTATGGTGTTCCATAACTGAGAGAATAATTTCATCTCCCGGTTGTAAATTGTTCATTCCCCAACTGTAAGCTACTAGGTTAATAGCTTCACTAGCGTTCCGCGTGTAAACAATTTCTTGACGTGATTTCGCATTAATAAAATTAGCAACTTTATCCCGTGCTGCTTCATAAGCATCAGTGGCTTTTGCACTCAAAAAATGTGCGCCACGGTGGACATTAGAATTATATTGTTCGTAATAATCGCGCCAAGCATTTAATACAGCTAAGGGCTTTTGGGAAGTAGCTGCATTATCAAGATAAACTAAAGGTTTACCGTGAACTTCCTGATGTAAAATGGGGAAGTCTTTGCGAACCTTATCAGCTAGAGTTTTGGTAGGAGTGAATGCCATTTTTAATAAGAAGTGTAGGAATTTAGGAGTATGGCTATTACCAAGCTTTGCTATCAGAATGATTTTTAGAATTTAGTAGTTGAAGAAGTTTTAAATATGCTTCTTTCTTTCACTCCTAAATTCTGCATCTTTCATTACTTATTTGTGAGACTTACTACTGTTTTCAACAGCTTGTCTCGCAAAGAATTAACAGGTATAAAGTTAATAATTTCCGAAGCGAAAGCATTAACTAATAACTTACGTGCATTATTTTGATCAATACCACGACTTTGCAGATAGAAAATTTCATCATCCTCCAACTGACTGACAGTAGCACCATGAGCGCATTTAACATTATCAGCAGTGATTTCCAGTTGGGGTTTGGTATCAACTCGCGCTTTGGATGATAACAATAAATTGCGGTTTAGCTGGGATGCATCAGTTAACTGTGCGAGTTTGGGAACGAAAATCTTGCCATTAAATACACCATGAGCGCGATCGCCTATAATGCACTTATGTAAATGTTTACTCACACCATGAGGATGATTTAAAAATAGCACACTGTGAGTATCAGCTAACTGTTTCTCAGCAATAACTGTTAAACCATTCAGCGTTGTTTCTGTTTGCTCACCAGTTTGGAAAATCTCCAAATTGTGACGTGATATTTTTCCACCGACAGTCACAGCATTACAACTATAACGACTATATCGTGCCTGAGTGACAGCAGTTTTACCAATATGGAAAGCTGCTTCACCTTCTATCACAATTCTAGTATGGCTCACCTGAGCATTTTGATTTACCCAGATTTCCGTAACACTATTAGCAAAGTAAACCTCATCCTCTGCCTTCTCTGCGCCTCTGCGGTTCGTATATTCTTCAATTAAACTCACCTGAGAGTTACTTTCAGCTACCACTAAACAACGAGGCTGAGAAATAATGGCAGACTCACCAGCAACAGAAATAAATAACAGATAAATGGGATTTTGAACCACCACATTTTTACCAACCCATACCACTGCAACATCATTTAAACCAGCAGTATTCAGATTAGTAAAAACGTCCCTTGTACCCTCAGACTGAGCTAAATATTCCTGTGCAACTGCATCAGGTAAAATATCCAAATTACCAATTTTTAACCCAGGAGGCAAATTAGTAATTGCAGATAAATTAGGGGCAAAAACACCATTTACAAATACTAAGCAATAAGAAACTTCAGGGAAAATCTCAACCTCTAAAGCTGTTTCCTGAAACTTCTCTAAAGTCTTAATATCTACACTATTAAATTCAACCTCTTTTAAAAGAGATAAATCAGTAAAACGCCATTCTTCATTGCGGGTATTGGGAATAACAGAATGACGTACCCATTTAACAGCACTGTCACGCAGTTGTTGTAACCAACCAGTTGTTTCAGATGTAGTTACCTGATTTAATAACCCAGTTAGAAAAGCATCTCTATTTAACAGAGAATCAGAAATAGAACTAGGAGAAACTTCAATAGTCATGATGATACACCTACCCCTAAAGCTTCTTCCAAAACCCAATTATAACCACGAGATTCCAACTCAAGCGCCAACTCCTTACCACCACTTATAATAATTTGTCCCTCCGCCATCACATGAACAAAATCAGGAACAATATAATTAAGCAGACGCTGATAGTGAGTAATCATAATTGTGGCATTTTCAGGACTGGTTAATTGATTAACCCCATTAGCAACAATCTTCAAGGCATCGATATCCAAACCCGAATCTGTTTCATCTAAAATTGCCAGTTTCGGTTCTAAAATTGCCATTTGCAGAATTTCATTCCGCTTTTTTTCACCACCAGAGAAACCCTCATTCACACTGCGGTTAAGAAAAGCAGGATTCATTTTTACAACATCCAACTTTTCCTCAACCAAATCATCAAAATCGAAAGCGTCAACTTCTTCTAACCCTTGAGCTTTTCTTCGAGAATTATAAGCAACCCGTAGAAAATCTAAATTGCTCACACCAGGAATTTCCAAAGGATATTGAAAAGCCAAAAAGACACCACTTCTAGCTCTTTCAGCAGCTTCCATTCCCAAAAGATTTTGACCTTGAAAAATCACCTCACCACCAGTCACAGTATAAGCTGGATGTCCCGCTAATACCTTAGAAAACGTACTCTTACCAGAACCATTTGGTCCCATAATCGCGTGAATTTCACCAGCACGAACATCCAAATTTAAACCCTTCAAAATTGGAGTTCCATCAACATCAGCCGTCAAACCCTTAACCGACAAAATCAAATCACTCTTCTCAAGAATCATGTTCTCTCTCTTCTCTTTCTTCTTTCTTCTTACTTCGCGTCTACGTGCCTTCGCGGTTCATTCAAAAAAACCTCAAAGCAAAAATATCAACCTAACCCAAACTACCTTCCAACTTCAGACTCAACAACTTATCAGCCTCAACGGCAAACTCCATAGGAAGCTGATTAAAAACATCCTTACAGAAACCGCTAATCAT
Organism: uncultured Trichormus sp.; assembly: GCA_936914905.1. GTDB lineage: Bacteria > Cyanobacteriota > Cyanobacteriia > Cyanobacteriales > Nostocaceae > Trichormus_B. Next base: position 3,964 of record CAKZGI010000387.1, read on the forward strand.
CATAGAAATAGCATCTTCCGAAGAAATACCCCGTTGAGCAAAGAAAAATAATTGATCTTCCCCTATTTTGGAAGTAGAAGCTTCATGCTCAACCTTTCCATTATTATTCTGAACTTGAATATAAGGAAAAGTATTAGCTTGAGCATTATCACCAATTAACATCGAGTCACATTGGGAATAATTTCTCGCACCTTTTGCAGTGGGATTAATTTTCACTAAACCCCGGTAACTATTACTAGATTTACCAGCAGAAATTCCTTTAGAAATAATTGTACTGCGGGTGTTTTTACCGATGTGAATCATTTTTGTGCCTGTGTCAGCTTGCTGCATATTATTTGTCAGCGCCACCGAATAAAATTCACCCACAGAATTATCACCAACTAAGACACAACTAGGATACTTCCAAGTAATAGCTGAACCTGTTTCTAATTGTGTCCAAGAAATTTTAGAATTTACACCTTGACACAAACCACGCTTAGTCACAAAGTTGTAAATTCCACCTTTACCATTAGCATCACCGGCGTACCAGTTCTGCACTGTAGAATATTTAATTTCGGCATTATCCAATGCTACCAATTCTACAACCGCAGCGTGTAATTGGTTGCTGTCGTACATTGGGGCTGTACAACCTTCTAAATAAGAAACATAACTACCTTCTTCAGCGATAATTAAAGTCCTTTCAAATTGTCCTGTATCACCAGAGTTAATACGAAAATATGTAGACAATTCCATTGGACATTTTACGCCTTTAGGAATGTAGACGAAAGAACCATCGCTGAACACAGCAGCGTTTAAAGCCGCAAAATAATTATCAGCAATAGGAACAACGCTACCCAAATATTTTTTAATCAGTTCTGGATGTTCTTGAAGTGCTTCAGAAATAGAACAGAAAATTACGCCATCTTTGGCAAGTTTCTCTTTAAATGTAGTGGCAACAGAAACACTATCAAAAATCGCATCAACAGCTACATTGCTTAGTCGCTTTTGTTCATTTAAAGGAATACCTAATTTCTCGAATGTTTCCAATAAAGTGGGATCAACTTCATCTAAGCTGTTGAGTTTAGCTTTTGTTTGTTTCGGCGCAGAATAATAAATGATATCCTGATAATTAATTGGCGGATAAGTGACATGAGGCCAAGTTGGTTCTGTCATTTTCAGCCATTGGTGGTAGGCTCGGAGACGATACTCCAACATGAATTCCGGTTCGTTCTTTTTGGCGGAAATCAGGCGAATAACGTCTTCATTTAGTCCCCGTGGGATAGTGTCGGCTTCAATATCAGTGACAAAGCCGTACTTGTAAGGTTGGTTGACTAAGGTTTTGACAGATGCGCTCATCGGTTCTCTCGTATTCTCTTTAAAGGATGGGCGACGGGCTGCTAACGCTGATTCCCGTTTTGTGTTACCAATCGCTAACAGGACTGCTAGAATAGGTTTAACGACTAAAACAACTCGGCTGTTGTTTAATATATATTTCATTGTACGTTAGATTAACAACAACAATGTTGTTTAAGTCAAATTTTCAGAAATTTTTTTTGGGACTAAAATGGCGACTACCCAGCAGTCCTCAACGAAGCAGGATATTCTAGAGTATCTTTTAAAAGAAGTACAAGCCACCTCCCTGGAGCTTGCAGAAGTGTTAGAAGTCAGTCCCCAAGCTATTCGCCGTCATTTAAAGGATTTGGAGACTGATAATTTAGTTGTATATTTTATCCCTGAACAAGTGGGTATGGGTCGTCCCCAGCATCTTTATCAGCTGAGTCAAAGGGGACGGGAACAATTACAAAGAAATGTAAACCGCTTGAGTGATGGTTATGGCGAGTTTGCGGTTTCCCTGTTGGATACATTAGCGGCCACTGTGGGAAGAGAACAAGTCAAGACTATCTTACAAAAACAATGGGAACGTAAGGCGCAAGAATATCGGGAAAGAGTAGGTACTGGTTCTTTACAGGAACGGGTAGCAAATTTGGTAGAATTGCGAAAGGCGGAAGGGTTTATGGCGGAGTTTTACCCCGTAGAGTCTGATTCTGCTCACGGTGAAAGATTTATTTTCATGGAACATACCTGCGCTATTTCTAATGTTGCTGAGTCTTTTCCCAGCATTTGCGGTCATGAGTTAGAAATGTTTGCTGCAATTTTACCAGATTGTACTGTAAAGCGTACTCACTGGTTGATTGATGGTGAACATCGTTGTGGTTATTTGGTACAAAGAAGTTCAGGAGTTACAGGAGTTACAGAAGTTGAGAATTAAGAAAGTAGCAGTTTTACACGAATCTAGCAAATTTTGAATTTTGAATTTTTATGGATATTTCCCCTAATCAATCATCAACTCAATTTTTAACTCTAGACGAATCCTCTCAAGTTGATGGGGCTTTGTTATCTTCTCCTGAAAAGTTTTTAACTAGATTGACAATTTCTTCCTTGAGAATTTTACAACATATTGCTAAGGAATATGATGTACCGATTGAGGAGTTAACAACAAGGCAGATTATTAATTGGTTTGAAACTGATGCGAAAATTAGGAGAGAGAAAGGAGTTGAGGAAGCGTTTTTGAAGTGGTAGTAAATAATTTGTAATTCTTAGACTTCTAGCTTTTTGATTGCAAGGCGTTGAAACAAACTGGATAACTACTAGGATTAACGACGGCAGATTAATTCTCTTAATCTGTCTATTGCTTACTCTTCTGTTCGGTGCAGCACAGTTTCAGAATCATTAACCTGCTCTTGGGAAAAAGTTACAGCAAAATATTCATCGAAATTGGCTCCTCTGTTTTTAATTCTTTGATATAATTCAGGCTCGCCTATGAGTATATGCAAAAAATCTCTTAGTACAAGCTTTGTATCCCATCCTCTATCAGCTTCTTCTTTTCCAAAAGTATTAATAAATTGCTGATAAAATTCATAATCGCTAATGTCTTCGTCATGAGCAAGGGCAGCCTGAGAATATTTTATATAATCTTTCATTGCATCCAGTAAACCTTCAGGCTAATTCTGGATTAATCTTTTATCATCTGGTTTGGAAGTATGTACAAATTTATGCAATACTACAAAAGTATTTGTTAGCTTTTCCAAAAAATCAAGAAATTTCCTCTTAGATACTTTCATCTATTTCGCTTGCCTGATGTTATCTGAATTAATAACTGCAACCCAAATGTTCTCTTCTTGAGAATGTTTAATTATTCCATCTACTTCTAAATTTTCGCTATAAAAAGTCATTACTTTACCATCTTGTAACTCAATATTTTGATTTACTGAATCATCAATTGTACCAATACAATTTAAACGAAGATGACCCTCTTCATCAGCATTATTAAAGTCTGCGAAAAGTCTCAACTTATTATTCAAAAGTTTTTGTTGATTATTATCAACCTGCGATTTTAAAGAATCTACTGGTGTATACATTAATAATCTCCATAATGATGGTTACTTTGGTTTAGGAATTGTAGGTGTTAGAAGATTGTTGATTTGCTCAGGGGTTAAGCCAGTTAACGTTCCATGATCACCCATACTAGAAGTTCTGATTACATCACCACCTGCTTTGCGAACTTCTCCTACTGTTGTAACACCTATTTGCCCATTACAGATTACTGCTGCTAACTCCTCTATTGATAATCCTACTCCACATTGCACTGAAATTCCTGTTATCCCACTTGGGTGAAGACCTATTCCACCTGGATATCTTCAGGACGGTTGAGTCCTCCTCGAACTACTAAGGCTTCGTCTGGGATTTTCTCCACAGCCTTTAATTTGATGAATTATTTACGCAATACTTCTTTACCAGTAATCTTCAGTTGAAACTTTCCTCTGTATTAGAGTATTAGCTGGCAATACAAACGTTTTTCATAAGCACGTTACACTTTTGTTAATTGACTTTACAGAAACTAATATATATGTCCCAAAGAGGAGGTTCTCTCAATCAAAGCTTCGCTATATTTGGATTAGTAGGATTATGGCTGATTAGTAGTTGTAGTCTTGCTGGTAATCGCAGTCAATCCAAACAGGAGGCGAAAACCATGAAATTAACGAGTAGTGCCTTTATAAATAATGGGTTAATTCCTCCCAAATATACCTGTGATGGTGCTGATATTTCCCCACCCTTAAGCTGGGATGAAATTCCATCGGAAACGCAAAGTTTAGCATTAATTGTTGATGATCTAGATGCACCAGCAAGGACTTTTGTGCATTGGGTAATTTATGATATTTCCCCCACAGTTAATCAACTACCAGAAAAAATAATTGGTAGTAAAACTATTCCTAGTGGTGGTGTACAGGGTAAAAATGATTTTGGCAGGTTGGGTTATGGTGGTCTTTGTCCCCCTAGTGGAATCCATCGCTATTTTTTCCAACTTTATGCTTTAGATCAAAAATTGAGTTTAGCAACTGGTGCTAGTAAAAGCCAAATTATAAGCGCAATGGAAGGCCATATTTTGGAAAAAGCAGAATTAATTGGCCGCTACCAACGCCAGCATTAAATCATAAACATTGCTTGCAAAATAAAAAAATCCCTCCATAGTTTCTACATAAATTAGAACCTATAAAGGGATATTTTGAAGTCATTAATGCCTCTTTTGGGGAGAGGGATATTTAGCAGAGAAATTAGATAAATAGGTAGGCTACAGTTGGGTGACGAAGTAGTTAGATAATTCTTTATCTAGTATTACGTCTCATTATTGAAGATATAATGTATTTCTCTCACACCTCATCTATCTGGAGGAATAGTCTGAATATACGTTTGGGAATATTGACTTTATTGATCAAATAGAATAAGGTCACAATCCTTTCATATAGAATTAATCTTCATCAATCTCCGAAACCAAATATAGGAAACTTCTATAGCACCGGAGCCATAAAGAGTACAACCTAAAAATTTACTTCCGATGAAAGATTGAAAACAGCATAGGTAACCTATTGATCCACTCCTGACGCTCAGATTTATTCAATACTAATAACCAAGCTATAACCAGGTAGATTAGTGCAGTCAAACCCATTTCTGTAGCTAATCCTAACCAGTCCCAAGGAGTGTGGCTTTTAGCAATCCACCAAACTGCTAAACCGTAAGGAAGTCCAGTTGTTAAAGGTTGAGCAACTGCTAAAAAAAGCTGTTTCAACGATGTACCAAACACTTCTCGCATTAATAGGGGTAATTGCCATAAACTGACGGTTGTAAATGCAATAAAATTACCTAACAGCGGACTAATAATACCAAAAAAGTGAGTGCAGATCAGGCTGGATAAAAAATCAATTCCTTTGCAGGTCGAACTAATTTAGGTTGCTTGCCAGTACCACCAAAACACCATCCCCAAAGTGATAAAAGCCCTTGTAAGAATCCATTACAGGGTGCTGGTGAGTCCATCACCACCAAAATGATCTTCTCCTACCCACAATGTAATAAAATGATGGTGATAAGATGCGACCGCAACCATAAAAGTTACTCCCATCAGTGCTACCAATCGTGTCAATTCAATCAAAGGAGCATTGAATCTTTCTGTTTCTCCTTGAGCATAGAGATCAGCAAGAGCCGCCCAAGTTACATTACCAATTCCTTGTATTTGTGTCTGTGCTAATGCCGCTAAACGTTGGGTGACAAAAAACGGTACAACTGTGGCGGGACTGAGGCTATAGGAGATGATAATATTATCAGTGAATAAGCCTAATTAGCTTGAAAGCCTGAGAGTAAATGTTGACCAGTTGAGTTGCCACAGTTGTTTTTCAATCGGAATGTGGGCTTTATGATCTTTAATTGCTGAAAAAACATCTGGATAACGACGCAACCCATCCCAACACATCAAAACTTGAAACCCAATATTGCCAGCAAGTACAGCTAAGAATTGTCCAGTAATACCAAATCCCTTCCATGCCAGCAACAGTGCCAACCCGGTGATTAATAAGCTTTGAAACATGATAAAAACGTTGGCAAAATAGCTGCGTTAGCTGGCATCTGCCAAAAGTAGAAAAGGGGTTAATGGCAACAAAAAAATAGCCAGAAATCCTAACTAGTAACCTTTTTGTAGTTCACTAATTAAAACTCCTTGAACTGGTACAAGATGAGTGATGAACAAACCCAACCCCAATCCTGCCAATACCATTACAATCAATATTTTCAGGTAGGCTTTAATTCCGGTTGCCAGTGTGAGGAGGATTTGCTGATGTTCTCCAATTCCCAGTGCTTTTGCTAACAGTGCCAATAATGAACCACTAATACCCAATTCTAAAAGATTGAGATAATTGCCCCAATCAGTAGGAGCGCGAAATGCGCCATAGCTTTCATCACCTAGGCAATGCAGCAGCAATGGCGTACCGAATATACTTATGCTCAGTCTCATTAATTATAACACAAGTTCAGTACTAAAGTTAACTACTGAGCGTCCAGTTCGTTGCATTTTATTTGTATTCAATCCATTGGACTTGTGCGGTAGTTATAGAGTTTTTTCCAAATATCATATACAGCAGATTGCAGATCAATGAGGTACAGAATCTAAATTAAAACCTAGACAGCAAGAGAGTTTTACTCCTCACTTCTGACTCCTGCTGTATCTTTATTAAGTAAGAGAAGATTTATGAGCTATTACAACTATATTATCGGCATAATCAAGACCCAAAATACGAGTAATCATATATTTACCTAGTAATTCTAAACCTCGCTTATTCAAGGGTTTATGTTCTGCCTCAAAAACCACTCTATATACTTCTACTTATAAATCCATAGAAGTTAAGTAAGCCCATAAATCAGGTAAGTTATAACAATGCAAATGGGTCATATCTGAAATTAATGGACTTCTGACACACCTGCGATTAGGAGTCTGAATAATCAACACACCATCAGGCGCTAATAAATTGATCAGTTTATGAATCATAGCTAAACCTTCTGGTAGTTGTGAATGTTCAATCACATCTAGACATAAAATAGCTGCATATTGATGATTGATTTGATCTAAATTTGTATAATTATATTGGAATTCCTTTCCTATATCTTGTGTATGATATTGTCCTGAATAACCTGCTTTTTGAAATTTCTGCATGATACTTAGATCACCTGCACCTACATCAAGCAGAGTATCTCGATTTTTAACCTGATTAAAAAAAACTTGCTCAACTTCACATAATTCAGATGAAACCCACCATCTATGCAGAGGAAATGTTGGATTTCCTGATTTTAATAACTCCTTTATTTTCCAATAATTCAAATAAACTAGATTGTCTTGCATAATAATATTTACAGATCTTTTTGATAAACACTTTCTTTTTGTCGAGCAGTTACTTGCCAATTAAAGTTCTGACTACGTTTTTTTGCTTTATTTACTAAATCATAGTAATACGATTCATCCCCTTTTATCCGCTGTAATAAATTAGCTAATTCTGTAGTTGTAGAAAGCGAAAAAGTTCCTCCACCATCACCTAAAAATTCTGGTAAGCAAGTGCTTATAGCTGCTAAATATCGACAACCAACAGCCATTGATTCACATAGTTTCAAACCAAATCCCTCGTATTCACTGGGGTAGACAAAACAAATAGCTTCAGCATGAAGTGCTGGTAAGTCTGCATCGTCTACCCAACCTAATAACCGCAAACGATCTGTAATCCTTAAAGATGCTCCTAATTCTAAAAGTGTATCACATTGTTCATCGTTACCGCCAGCAATTACCAACTCGATACCATCTAAATTAGCTTCTGCAAGATCTTGAATTAAGAATGGAATATTTTTGCGTTTTTTCCAACTACCAATATAGAAAATATAAGGAAGTTGTAGTTGATATTTACTTCTAACCTGCAAGCGTTCTGCTTGAGTTACTTCATTGTATCAGCAGCTTCATAAATAACTTTAATCTTGTCTTCGGAAATATGCAAATATTTGGTAATATCTTGTTTTGAATATTGACTAACAGTAATAATATGGTCTGCCCTATGTCTAGCAATCCAGTGATAAAGCTTATTTTGTATATGAGCAAAATTCAACTGTTGATACCAAGGTATATTTTGGGAGTAATAAATTTGGTCTATTGCATCATGTAAAGTCAGGACGCGAGGACATGGACTAGACCACGGAAGAGCAAAATTCATGGGACAGTGTAAGATATCTATTTGATATTTTTCAGATTGTTTTAGCAACCAATATTGTTCCCATAAAATATAGCGCATAGGGGTAGAAATACGGACTTGATAACTATCTTTTAGTAATTTCTTTAGATAGCTTTCATGTAATGGACTATCATAATAAAGAAAAAGCTCTATACCCAAAGATGATAACTCCGCCAGAAGATTAACAGTATAACGATTCCATCCTCTGAGTGTAGGAGAGCTTAAGAGTCTAGGGTTAAAGGCAATTTTGATAAAACAAAATTCTGCCTTACTTATATTTATAATGAACAAAGATAAATCAACCAAGGCCTCTTGATGAGCTTTTATACCAGGTTTTAACTGCGAATAATCAGGTTGAAACCTCCCTACCAAGGCTGATTGGAATTCCATATTATATGGAATTCCAATCAGCATTATTTAGACTTTTTAAAGTAGGATCTGCTATCCACTCTCCAAGATTTAAAAATTGGAATAGTCGCTGAACTTTTACATCATAAGGTACAGCTATTGTCGGTACACCAGAAGTAATACTAAAAATTGATCCGTGAAACCATCTCGTAACGCAAACGGAAGCTTCAGCGATTTTAGTTTCTCCATTCATCGCAGAAATTATTTCCATCGGATGGTGTGGATATTTCTCGTAAAATTCTCCAAACAACTGTTGACATAAAGACATATCCTCACTATCGGAAAGTGAAATCCAGAAAATTTGCACACCTAGCTTGATGGCTGAAACTGCTGCTGATCGCCAAATTTGTATATATTTTTCTGAATGAAATTGACAGACAACAATTGCCACAGCGCCTACATCTTTTTTCTGGCGAATAAATGGCAAACCCCAGCTTTGGCAACGATCAAATAGAACTGCATAAATTCCTATAAATACTTTTAACTTTAATCCAGCATTTATTAATAAGTCCGCAGCTTCAGTAGATATAACTGCAATCCATGAATTAAAATTATTAATTTTATTAATTAGTTTTTTCGCTGCTGTCGGATTTTGAAACCCTGGTGCAACATCCCCAAAATAATAAACTAGTGTATGACAAAAAAGTGAAGCCCACCTTAACTCTTGATAACGCAATTTCGTATGATAGAAATTTTGACCTAACAAGCCACCTAACCAAATGTAGTTTCGTTTAATATCTGGCATCTGCTCATTAATTTTTTTTCGTGTTTCTACTCGCTGTTTATGACCGTGCCAAAAATGATAGCCAATAGCCATAGGTGGTGGAGAAATTATCCACTCACCTATAGACAATAAATCCTGATTAGCTTCACCTAATATAGTTAGCTTTTGATAGTTTTCTCTTTGCTGATTAATAAATGCTTTCACTGGTGTATTATCGCCAATATTTCCAGTATGCAAACTACCAGCTATTACTGCATGAAGATTTTTCATCTTAGCATCTGACTATAAATATGCTCAATTTGTTCTATCGTTGCCTGCGGATTACAATATTCTTCGATTCAATATCTAGCCTTTAATCTCCTTTCTTGTCGTAGATTTGGATTATTTAATAATTCTACAGTTCTGTCAATCAAACCTTGATCATCTTCACACATACCTGCATGAATACCATCTTCCGCCGCAATACCTTCAACACCATCAGATGTAGTAACAATAGGTGTACCTAAAGCAAAAGCTTCCATCAATTTCACTTTCATTCCACTGCCAGAATTAGGTGCATATAGCATAACATCCATATTAGCAAAATATGGTAAAGTATCGGGTACATGTTGATAAATCTCTAAGCCTTATATAGCAGTAAATTTTGCGAATACATCTTCAGCAGCCCGCCCCACAATTTGCAGTTTAGCATCAGGAACAAGGCATTTGATTTGTAGTCATAGCCTAGTCAAAAGTCGTTCAGCTGCGGTATAGGATGGTGTCTAATTAAAGCTACCAATTAGCCCTACTATTGGTTGTAGATTGATATGCTTGTCTTCATAAAATGGACAAAATGAAAAATCTATTTCCAAGGGAACTGTATAAATTTCAGCTTCAGGATTAATCGTTTGAATATGTTGGGTGAGACGTTCAGACAATGTAATGATTCTCGGAAAAGCCTTTAATAGTTTCTGTTCAGCGCGATATGTAAAAGACTTTCTCAAGCGAGTTTCTAAATATTTTTTATTCTCAAAAGTCCCATCTAACGAAAATAGGTAATAGATATTGACTACAGCTTTTTTCCTGTGTTCCAGTCCTAGCCAACCACTCCAAAGCTGTTCAAGATGCAAAATATCGTAAGGTTTGATAAGTTCCTTGGCTATCTCTTGATGAAACTCAGGACTGAATATATAAGAATAAGGTTTTTGTATAGTTTTTATTTTGTCTATTAGCCCCTTACTTTCAGTAGGAATAAGATAGCAGCGTAGGTCATACTTTGGTCTTGGAAAAAGAGTTTGAGATTTAGCGATATCTTCTAATGTATTACAAGCAACAAAGGCAGTTACACTATGAGAATTTTCAACTAATCCTTTAAGTAATACATAATACCATCTAGCATCAGCTTTGCCGAATAGTAGGGGTGGTGAATTTATTACCAGCACAATTATTAGAATTTTCATTAATTAACAAAAATTACTGCGTCTTAATATAAGATACTTTCTGCCATATCATCTCAACTATAACTTCTTAATTCTTGTGCAAAAGAAGATACTAAATTACTGTAATATATTCTATTTTTACCCCATTTTTGCAGTTGCGTTACTAACTCAATTACATCCTCACAATTACTAATTAATAAGTCTTGTAACTGTGGGGGATAGCGTTCTGCAACTCCAGCATTAGCACTAACTAAAGCTGGTAAACCACAGCACAAGGCTTCATGCACTCCCAAACCATAAGCTTCATAACCAGTGGGAGCAACCCAGCAATCAGGAGCTTGCAACAAGTTAGGAACATCAGAACAAAACCCTAAAAAATGAATGTTGGAAACACCAGCAATATCAGCACGGTGTTGCCATAGAGGTAATTCTGTTACCACTCCAATTACTACCAAATCTGCATCCCAATCTGGGGATTTACATAACTGTTGCCGAGCGGTAAACAGTGTATCGAATCCTTTACGGCGATCGCTCAAAGCACCAATGAATATTACAACTTTCTTATCTTCTACCCATCCTAGCTGCTGACTTAGTGCGGCTCTTTTGGCTGGTGTTGCTGGGTAAAATATTTGCGGATCAATGCCATAGTAAACTGTATGCAGTTTGTGTTCAGGAATTGCTAATTTATCCATTGAATCCTGTTTAGTAAGGTTTGAATTAACAATTATTACCCGCCCAGATTTTAATGCTTATTTTTCTTCATCTAAAAACAGCCGACGAGAAACAAATCCTTTCAACTGATGCAACAACCCTACTTGATGATTAAGTTCGTAAGCTGCATGAACATAATGCACCCAGTTCACATCAGGCCATTGGCAGTTACAACCATTTACTAACACCCTAGCACCCTCCAACGCCAAAGGCTTTGCCCAGATGCGCCCTGTTCGATTGAGTAAAGGACTACTGAGAATATAAGAATTCCCTATTTTCGGCACTTGATCGAATTGAATATGGGGATATGCTAACAAATCAGTGGCTACCCGATGGGCTACTAGATGTACCTTGTTCCCCTTGTCTGGCCAAATAGTCAGCCAAGGTAAAATTTGCTCGATCCATCCCACCTCTTTTGACAAAATCACCTGTCACCAGCAAATAAGACTTCATCACACATCTAAAGGTTTTTGAGCCAAAATATGATTAGCAGCTACAAACAGTACTGTATTCAGTAACCACAACTCCATCCCACCCTGACTCATAAAAATAGGGTAGTTGAAAGTCAGCGCCACCACCCCAATATCGTAAGCAAAAACCAATCCACCCCACAGGGCAAAATCTCCCAATTTACGATTGATAGCAATATTCCAAGCAGTCTGACAGGTCCAATAAAGGGTAAAAACGTAAGCCAAGTGGTACTCCTCCATCTAACAACCATCCTCTCCACTGGATTTCTACCCAGATGGGTTGGGATACTAAATCCGTGTTGTCACCAAAATATTTATTAATCATCCCCCAACGCCCCAAACCTACACCCAAAAGATATTTAGGAAGTAACGTCTCAACAGTATTTTGTAAGAAATACCCACGATTTTGTTGATAAATTTCTTGACGAGAAGCGGTAAATAAGCTAGATAGATATACGTTGTAGGGTTGACTGTCCACCGATAGTGATCGCCCAAAAAAATGCACCCGCAAATAAAGACGTTACACCTGATATCATTACTGTAGCACGGGCAACTTGACCAGTCCTGAGCAAGACTACCGCCAAAACGACCATAGAAATAGCAGCCAATACTAAGACAGAACGGATTTGAGTTAGGTAAATACAAAATAAATCAAGGCCACCACTAGCAACAGCAGCCATCCTTAAAACCGGATTTTTGTGTTTGAGAGCAATAACAACACCAAATAAAAGAGCATAGAAACCTGCATTAGCTGCACCACCTGGTACATCAGTTAACCCCATCGGTCTATACGCTTCTTGTCCATTAGCCAAGGTTATTAATAAGTTCTCTCCACCAAAAGTATTGTTTTGAACAATAGTAGAAAGAGATAGCTGAAATCGACCGAAATTGTATACCTGTAACACTCCAAAAACAGCACTCAAGGTATTAATACCCCACATCAGAAACATTAAGCTTTCAAAAGCATTGGGTGTAATTTTTAAACCTCTGATCCAAAAAAGAGGACTGAGAATAGCAAGATACATAGCTCCTTGAGCTACTCCAGCCGTTACCGAATTTATAGAATTTATATATTTATATAAGGATTGAGACAAAACTGTAACAGCATAATTACCAGTATTATAATTGCTGCATAGTCGCTGGATGCTTCTTTCTTTCTGCTGTAGGTAGCCACACCAATAAAAACAGACCAGCTGCAAAAGCAGCTATCCGTATTGGCGCTCGTAAAAAACCGATTCCTGGAAATAAGAGCAATATTTGCAGAGCAAACTGTACCAAAATAAAGTTGTGCGCCCACGTCCAGTGTAGTTTTGCAATTGTTGAAGAATTGGGTAAATCCTGACTTGTTTTTGTAATCACTGACTCTGTCTAACTAATTTTGTTAAAAATGTATACCAACATTAAAATATAGCTTGACTGGAAAATTTGGCATCCAGGTTTCTGAAAAATACCAATTAACCGTTCAGGATTGCGTGTAGCAACAAAACTGGTCGGTAGCCAATTAGTACGTGCAGCTTGAGAACCAGGATCTAATAAATCAAGACCTGTAAACTTCCTGTGAATTCTCAAAACTCTATAACCCATTGCTTCTAAATATGTAGTCACGGGAGTTGGATAATCAAGATGTTCTTCAAACACACAATCGCGGATTCTACCTTCTTGCAGTAAATTTTTTGCTCCTTTAATTACTTGCAATTCATGCCCTTCTACATCTATTTTTAATACTCCTATTGTTTGGGATGGGAATTTTGCATCTAAAGTGCATGATTTGACTGTGACAATTTTGGTTTTTAGTAAACTAGGTTTTTTCGTATCTTCATCATTACTGACAACAGTAGCCCGCCCTCGTTTTTTATTAAAAGCTTAAGGTATACTCAAATTGACAATACCTGTATGCTCAGAAATTGCCATGTTTTCAATAATTAATTTTGTATCTTGTAATTTTTTTTGCCATTTTTCAACATTATATTTTAACTCCGTAAATATTTCTGGGTGAGCTTCAAAAGCCCAAACACAACCACCAGCAACAGGATGCGCTAAAACTGCACTCATGTAACCGATATTTGCACTAACATCTACTACCAATTCTCCACGTTCAGTTAAACGCCAAAGAGTTTCTGTAACTGCTAAATCAATGACTCCAAGTGTAGCCAGAATCTTTCCATGTTCTTCCAGTGGACGAACTCTGATGTTCATATCCCAAGGAAGTCTCATTTCTACAAATTCAACATTTGCTATTCGTCCAAAAGGTAGCAATCGCTGTAAAGCAACTTTTGGCTGATAAAAGTATTCCGGCTTGAAAATTCCAGATAATCCCATAGCATCAACTGGTTACAGTTTTTTACCAACACAAAAGACCTGTCCGGAAAATTAACTTGGTGTTAAAAAAATGGTATAAGGGAATTTTGACCGTCTACTAAAAGGAAAAATCCACTTAATTATATTCAAGGATATCCACATCCTAGAAAACAAGTACTGGGAATAACTAAGCATCAGTTTCAAGACTTGTTAGCCCAAGCTGAAATGCAGCATAAAAAACTTCAAG
>CAKZGI010000388.1 GCA_936914905.1 uncultured Trichormus sp.
CCCCTGTATCAGGGGCTAATTTTTGAGAGTGTCCAGACTCTAAAAGTCCTCATGGCAACAGCAACCACCCGAACTGTACTCAAACTTTTGAGAAATATTCTCCATAACACCTATCAAACTGTCAGAAAAGTGACTCTTGACTTCAAATCAAATCTGAAGATTGTTGTTGATAAATTCTTGCCCCAATGGAATTACACCCCTAAACCAGAGGTACAGGTTATATAATTAACTATCCTAAGGTTTCTAAATTCACGTTTTCAGTTGACTGTAAGATGTGCAGCAAAATCTTGAGGAATCTGCTATACTCACACGTATCTTGACTTTTTAATTGCTTTTTTTGAGGGGTGAGAAGAACCGTCAAAGTATTCCCCTTAAGGGATTCTAAGCAACAGACTGTCTCAAAAGAAACGGTTCCTATTGAGAATAGTATGCGGTTATTAGATGGCTATCTATTGGGGGCAGTTTGACGGTAAATATCGTGAAAATAACAAGACCACAAAAATAAATGCTACCCTTATTTTATAAAAAAATCCTCAAAAAATCCCTGAATCATTACCAATTAATCACCCTAAAAATGTTGGTATGGGAACTTCAAACTCAGAAAGAACTAAGAATAGAAAGATTGGCTACCAACCTACCGTTACCAATACAAGAAAACAGCCGTTGTCGTCATCCTCACATAAAATAAAGATTTTGGTCTTTGTAATTTAGTGGTTTATTGGAAATGCAAATAACGGGGTGAGCAAGAACCAGAACCTTGGTATTTATCAAAAAATCTGCCATATGTATCAACAGCAGTCAAAATATATGGTCAACATTTTGAAATTGAAGCTATGTTTAAAGACTGTAAAGCTAGGGTTTATAACTTACAAAGTTCTCAAGTTTCTCCCGATACACTTGTACAGCTTATTTTATCTATTGCTTTGGCAATGACTTCTACATGGTTACAAGGTCAGAAAACTCAATTTACAAGAAAACAATCTTATGTTTGTGGTCCTTGTCAATTTACAAGAAAACAATCTTATGTTTGTGGTCCTTGTGAAAATCAAAGAACTAGAAGAAGGCACCGTGCCTTTTGGATAGGTTTATACGGTTCTAGTTGGATAGTTTCTATGAATGAGTGTCAAAAATTGGTCTTGGAAATAATGGCTGCTGTTCTCAATAAACAGCCATTTCATATGCAGGCCCTGATGGCTATGATGCTTAGAGAACAACCTCTTTAACTTATTTGTCGCACCCTCAACTGCTTTTGTTCAGCAAATTTGATGGAAGCCAAGCATTTTGCTAAAAATAAAGGTTTTCCCGATCGGATCTACTTTGCTAGTGAAGAAACGGATGGTGGCACACAATTTACTTTAGATACCACTACTATATAGACCTATTGTAAAATCGTTTCTGTGGTATGATAGAGAGTTTTAGATATTATGTATTTTTGGTGTTATTTGCGCTCGCTAATTAAAACATAACCGTGTAACTCTAACTTTTAGCTAGAACAAAGACAAACCCCCATTGTCACATAAAATTAATTCTGGAAGAGGTCTAATGAACTGTGGACTTTAGGTTGGGTAGTGCGGCATGGGAAAGCCCAAGCGAACTGGATAGAAGGAATACAAATAAAATCGCTTTATTAATAGGTAAAGTATTGCTATCAGTAGTACAATTACTGATATCCTGAATAGAATTAATACCACTAGCTTGACCACTGCTAATTTTGCTTTCAACTAGTCCTTACTGATATTTAGGAAAAATGGGAGGTGAAGTTAGTCTTCATTGCTCCCATCTTTTATTAGTTATTCAGTTATCAGTTACTCAACTATATCATGGACAACGCAAAACTTGCAAAAATTTAGGACGTATTGAGTTGAGGAGACAGAACGCAGTGATTATACCCTTCAACAAGCTCAGGATATTACAGGCTCGGCAACCTCACAGAAGACAGGATTTTAAAAATCTTTTTCACTGATGTGTTAGGTATTGGTAAGCATTCAGGGGGGTAAAAGTAGAGATAGGCAAAAATTCCCCAAAAATCTGATCAGTTAAGTGACAATATTTAATTTTTGGAGATGTCTATTGTATTGAAAATACAAACATCGTTCGAGCCCACGAAAACAGCAGTCATCAAGGAAATATTGACTCTTTTAATCCTGAAAAACGAAAAGCTTGGTTATGGGTTGCAGTCACACCCCTAGTCACATCTTTTGAAATTGCCCTCACCCGTTGTACCCAAGGTGCAAAAATTTATTGGGTGAGAACTTCAGTGGAATTCTAAACTCTGTCCGTCATGGTCCTTGTGGGTAAACCTGAAACGTCGGCAATTATGTTGGGCGCATCTGTGACGGAAATTTATCAAAATTTCAGAACGGACTAGAGTGTCAGCAGAATTAGTAACTGGACTTGTTAAACAACAAGAGAAGTTATTTAAGTTGTGGCATCGAGTCAGAGATGATACTTTATCTAGCGATGATTTTAACGAGTTGGTTAAAGATATTCGCTCATCCATCAGAGCCACTTTATAAGAAGCTGACAAATACGAAATTACAACTAGGAAAAAAACACCCTTGGCAAAAACAGTTCGGACTTGTCGTCAATGACTGAAAGTTGAGTTGGTGATGTGTTTATTCATCTCCATTCCAGGTGTTGAGGCGACTAATAATGCTACGGAAAGGGCTATTTGTCTTCCTGTAATTTGGCGACGTACTAGTACAGTACGGCGTAAATAAACCATTCCAAAGCTCTGAAAAGCCCACACCTTATACATTCCGGATTTTGTTCCCGGCCTGATGGAAGCACTATAACGTTTGATTTTTTCAAATTAACATGAATTATAATGACAAATACAATTCCTGTTCCATATCTAGAAAAGCATTCCAAGTTGCCATTATGCCTTCGTGTTATAGTTTGATAACTAATTTAAATTGCCATTCTTAATTAATATTCCCATCAACAGTAAAATCATGAGAATCCCAGACAGCAATGTTAATGTGGAAGTCAGACAAGTTTTGCCAACTTCCTGCTGCATTTGTCTCAAGTCGAAGAAAGTGATTGCCAAACCTCCTCTTCCTGAGGTTCCAAACAGCACACTAATATAGATCAATATTTATACCAGTATGAGTTCTTATACAGAACTATTTCCTTGGTAGCAGCAATACCTGTATTTTAGCCCTGATCAATGGCTGGTAGCAGTTCTAGATATTTGTCTTTATATAACTGCTTACTGTTCCCGCAACTATCTGTGAGGATCACTCCATCTGGGTTAACGATCACAATTTCTGCAACAGTTGCTAATGTGCCATTGTTCTGAACAACTCACCGTAAAATTTTGCCGATGCTCTGATTCCAATAATCCTCCAGTGGGAAATTCAATAGACTGGGTAATGGAAAAAGCACGAGTGCGAGCTTGTTTATCTAGGTCTAATCTAATCAGGTGATAATTAATCTACAACGTTCCCAAACCAACGGTAACCAGGGATAAACCACAACTGAGGAGAAGTTTCTTTGACAAACTCTGTGTAGCTAACCAGGAAAAACCCTTCAGCCTTTCCAAGCCTTGATGGCAGTAATAAGTTCCCGATTGATTTCAATATCATGACATGGCAGGCGCCCTGCTCTTTTATCAGACTGAAGTAATTTGCTCATCAGTCTAACTGCTTCCTGCAAGCGAGCATGGTTTTGAAACATCCGCTTTTGCATTATCATATGGACAGCATTCGTAATAGTCCCCCTTAATTCGCGATGCATCATCACGTAATTATTCTCATCTTCTTGGCAAATTGGGATGCTCCTGTGCAAAATCTGTTGAGTTTGGTAATGGGTAATATCATGTGGGGTGATATACTTATGATTCCCGCATTTTCAGGAAAATGCTGAATACCTCTCATACCAATTAAAAATTAAAAATTAAGTAGTCTAGATTTAACAAGGGTTGTTGATTTAGGAGAATTTATATTAGCTGCCATTTTCATGATCAGTATTGAAAGGAAATAAGATTGTAACCCGCACTTGATATTCTTGATTATTCCCAAAAAATTTCTGGGTATTAAAATCGCCTAATATTTCTTTTACACTTAATTGCTAAAAGAAATATCAGGCGGTTAAAAATTTACTACTCCCCGCGTATGCTTACTATTGCAAGTATCACTCCCTCAAAATAGTTTTTGAGACAATCCTGGTTTTTTTTCGGTCTGCTTCAGAGAGTTCTTCACCAGCTTGCAAACGAGTAGCGGAAGATTGCAGCACTGTTGCTGCACCAATATCACCAATTTGCAAAGCAGTTTTAGCAGCTGTTTGTAGCATTGTGATAGCACCAGTGCGATCACCCTGTTCTAGTTTTGCTTCTGCTACTTGAGTTTGGCGATATTTTGCCAATACTAAAATTGATTTGATCACTTGTGAATCAAGTGCTGGTTGGTAACTTTCAGTAAAGTTGGCATAAACTGGTATCAGTGGGGAAAGTAAACCTTCTTGGTTAATAGCTGGGTCATCATAGCGGATCTGGATATGTCCAATTACTTGTTCCCCTGGTGGTAATTCCCCCAAATAAATATTTGCTAAAACTACCCGTTTTACATCTTTCATCAAGTCTCCCAAACGGACAATTAAGCTACCATTCGCTTCTGTTTCCACTGGTAACTCAATGGTTTCTGGGGCAACTTGGGCAATGGGTTTTAGTTCTGCTAAACGCACACCAGGAACGAGAGACAGCAGCAAGTGGGCATTGGTTAAGCCCACAGACTGAATCCGCTTAAACAAGCGAGTAAATTGGTCTACGGCTTGTTGTGGACGCTCAATATAAGCCAGAGTACCACCACCAGCATCAGCAATTTTTTCCAGCAAGTCCTGGTTCCAGTCATTGCCAAAACCGAAGGTATTGAGGGTTAGGCCTACTCTAGTAGCTTTTTGTGCTAGTTCTAAACAACGTTTGTTGTCATTGGGGCCCATCTCCCACTTCCAAATTTTTAACCCCCTATCACCATGGCCATCTGTCAACAAAAATGCTTGGGAAACAGCGCCTTTTGTGCCTTTGAGTAATTCAGTAATTCCCAAAGATAAACCTTCGGCAATGATTGTGCCACCACCAGGTTTGAGCCTTTTACGCAACTGGGATTTGATGCTTTCAGCATCTTGGACGATTTGGTTAGGGATAATGACCTCAGAAGTACCCGCAAACGCGACAATTGAGATGTGATCGCCTGGTTTGAGTTGAGCTAATAATTGTTCTACAGCCTGAATCACGGTGTTCATGGGTTCGCCGTGCATAGAACCACTTTTATCCAGAATCAGGCACAAATTTAAGGGTAAACTTGGGTCAAGCTCATCAGCAATGGACGAAATAGAAATTGACAGTTGACGTTGGTTACTCAATTGAGTAACGTCAACATTAGTATCGTTTAGTGCCGATAGTAATTGAACTTTCATTTACGAGGAGCATCCTGCAACACAGTTTTCGAGACAATCCTGGTTTTTTTGCGATCGCTTTCGGATAACTCTTCCCCAGCCTGTAAGCGAGTAGCCGAAGTTTGCAACACCGTTGCTGCACTAGCATCTCCCATTTGCAAAGCTGTTTTTGCTGCCGTTTGTAGCATTGTCGCCGCCCCAGACCGATCACCCTGTTGTAATTTAGCTTCGGCTAACTGGGTTTGGCGATATTTGGCTAAAGCCAAAATCGACTGCTGCACGTGGGGATTAGAACTTGGTTGGTAAATGCGCTCTACATTCGCATAAACTGGTATTTTCAGGGAAAATAAACCGGTTTGATTCAGGGCGGGGTCATCGTAGCGGATTTGCACATTAGCGATCGCCTGTTTACCTTCTGGCAACTGTCCCAAATAAATATTAGCCAAAATTACCCGTTCTACATCTTTCATTAAATCTCCCAACCGCACTGCAAACCGACCATCAGCTTTGGGTTGTACTGGTAACTCAATTGTATCTGGTGCCACTTGGGCAATAGGTTTTAGTTCAGCTAAACGGAGATTGGGTAACAGTGAAAATAGCAGATAAGCGTTAGTCAATCCCACCGTTTGCATTCTGCTAAACAAGTGATTGAACTTATCCATTGCTTGATCAGGGTGTTCAATATGAGACAGATTCCCCAGCCCCGCATCCGCTATTTTTTCCAAAATATCCTGATTCCAATTGTCACCAAAACCCAACGTATTAAAGGTTAAATTATAGCAGGCTGCTAGTTGAGCGAATTTCAAGCAGCGATTATTATCACCATGTTCATTTTCCCCGTCTGTGAGTAAAAATGCTTGGGAAATAGTATCCTTTTTACCCTTGGCTAACTCCTCAATCCCCAGCCGCAAACCCTCATCAATAGCAGTTCCTCCATCCGCTGTTAGGCGATTTATTTGCTGTTTGATCTGGTTGAGATCGGAAATTATTTGATTAGGGACTAAAACGTTAGCTCGGTGGTCAAAAACGACAATACTCAGCCGATCTTCCGAACTCAGTTTATCAACCAGCAAAGAAGCTGCTTTTTTCACAGTTTCGAGTGATCGGCCATTCATCGAACCACTATGATCTAAAATTAAGCATAAATTCAATGGCACTCTGCGATCCAGAGTCTCGCCAATTGCCGAAATAGAAACTTCCAACTGACGTTGACTACTTAGCTGGTGCGCTTTGAAATTAGGATCGTTGAGAATAGGCTGCAAGTTAACCTTCATAAACTAATTTTCCTATCGAGATCATCTATATCTATTTAATAGATAACTCTAAAAGATAGCTTCATGGCTACGGAAAACAGCCATATCAAGAACCTTACCAACAAAAAAACAGGGTGTAGGAATTTCTTCACCTACAGCCTTTGACTAAAATAGTTTTTAACCAAAGGCTGGTTATTTAGTCGAATTTAGTATTTATTAATATAAGGATATAATAACTCCACCTCACTAGCCACTTACCTTACTAAGAAACCAAACTGAAATTACTCCCACTGAGGGTAACATCAGGCTTACCTAAGTAAGCAAACTCAAACACTCCCAGTCGACTGAGAACATTACCATTTTGATTGTAAAACAAACTACCAGAGCTTTGACTATAGACAATACGGGTATTACTAGCGTCTACAAACTGATCATCAGTAACCACCGCAAAACCTGTTGATCATTGTCCGGCAGAGTTGTCAATTGCATTGAATTTAGTTTTATCCAGTAAAATCTGGTCTATTCCGGTTTCAAACTGTGGGTAATAAAGTCAACACTTAGCGTACTACTAAATACGCCATTGCCTTGTAATAAGTATTGATCACTATTTACTCTACCAGTGATATTATCATCACCTGCGCCTCCACAGAGAGTATGATTTCCTACGGCGCCTATTAGTAAGTTATTTCCGTGACCACGCATCAAGATATTACCCAGTGAATTACCGACGGTCATTTCCTGTCCCACAAGTGGTGTTTTCAATCACGTTATTCTCAGAGAGAATGAGTTTCAGATTCCTATTGACCTTTTGTAATGTAGTGACAGCCAAATTAACCCTGATACTTCTAGTAGTACAACTGGTATCAATAGCACCAACTACTATAGTTATTATTTTGATAATAGTGTCAGTCCCGTTATGTAAAATAACACCCTAGCGAATTTACGAGGGTTCAACGGATGTACAAACATTGTCAATACGAACAAGAGAGGTAATCTTGGCAACAATCTGGCCTAATAAAATAGGCTCTAGTTGTCCCGGAAGCATTTTTAACATTTCACGAAAATATCCAAAACCACGACAGTAAGCCTTAAAATCAACAATGCCAGAGCTACGATTGTTTTGACGAAACTGAGCTAGAAGATAGTGGGATAAGTTAACCATAAAAAAACAAAGATTAGCAGCACTAGTCAAAGATATTTAAACGAGGTTTATAAAATCTCCCAATCCTCAAAGCTGTTTGGTATCACGAAAATTAAATTTGATTTGGAAGCGAAGTTCGTAGTAGTCGATTATTTTGTGATATGACAAACTTAGGTCACTAGAAAATAAAATTACGTGACTGCAAGCATTAGTTTTAAGAGTGGTCTTCACCAAAATAAATAGAGTTAGGGGTTGGGCAAATTCTTTGTGCAGTAAAGTAGCTTGATAACTATCAGTTTCGATATCTTCTTCAAGACTACTGTGACGCAAATATTTAGCGGCAATATTACGGTAGTCCAGATTATCTCCTTTTGAGTTCAGCAGTCCCCTGCGACGGTGGTTTCCCGTCTTCAGGGGTGCTTCACTGTATTTACGACGGGAACGATGATTGGGGTCAGGATTTTTGTAAGGTATCTATGCTGAATGATCGCTTAACTTAGAAATTATGTGCAATTTAATCTGCCGAGCCATCTGGAAGGGACTGTCGTTCCCAAAACCGTATGAAAGAATCTCATTACAGTCCGATAACTACCACCAATGACTGACGACCAACGGGAAATTCCCAACATCGTTACTTGTTTGCTCATAACTAACATGGCCATGATGATTCAGCTGAACTCCCGCATTGCCGTCACTTTTATTTCTGGTAGTAGGCATTGCATAGTCTTAGGATGTCGAATATGGTCTGTGTGTGGCTTTTGAGTTTTTGTTTTGGAATACTATAACTCTACTACATCAGCCCTCTCTTCATAGTCTTTTTTTGGCTAAGGTATTGATTCAAAACAACCATTCTAACAACCTAGCTTTCTTGATCCTCAGCGAGAAATCCACACCCTAAATCTCCCAAACATCGCGTTAGGATGTAATACAGTTAACGGCATAATCTCAGATCATCAGTTGCTATGGAAAATTCCCCCATCAAGGCAGTTCAAGCCTCCTACTACGGCGATAGTTCCTACCGGACACCACCACCAGACTTACCATCCCTACTGCTGAAGGAAAGAATTGTCTATCTGGGAATGCCTTTGGTTTCAGCAGATGAATACAAGCGTCAAATCGGTGTTGATGTAACAAAGTTAATTATTGCTCAGCTACTCTATCTGAAATTTGACAATCCAGACAAGCCAATTTTCTTTTATATCAATTCGACGGGTACCTCTTGGTATACAGGGGATTCTATCGGCTATGAAACAGAAGCGTTTGCCATCTGTGATACTATCGACTATATCAAGACACCCGTACATACAATTTGTATTGGTCAGGCAATTGGCACAGCGGCATTGATTTTATCAGCTGGAACCAAAGGTTTTCGGGCTAGTTTACCTCATGCCACCATTGTACTAAACCAACCTCGAAGTGGCACACAGGGTCAAGCAACAGATATTCAAATCTATGCCAAGGAAGTCTTAGCAAACAAGGCAGCTATCCTGGATATTTTCTCCAAGAACACTGCACAGACTCCTGCAAAAATTGCTAAAGACACTGAGAGGATATTCTATTTGACTCCCCAAGAAGCGAAAGAGTATGGGCTAATTGATATCGTCCTAGCAAGCATGAAGGATCTCCCCAAACCTGTACCAATCCTAGCTTAAATTGCTTCCAATCATACCTAGTCTCTTCCAATTATCCCTATGCCTGTTGATTCAGCACTTCGGGTTCCTTATAATATTCCTGGTAGTAACCAATGGCAGTGGATCAGTATTAGTCAGCGCATGACTCAGGAGCGCATTCTCTTCTTAAACCAGCCACTCACTACCAGTCTGGCAAATTCCCTCATTTCCTCAATATTGTATCTGGATTCAGAAGATCAAAGCAAACCAATCTATCTTTACATCAATTCCCTGGGTGATCCTGTCCTAGCTGGTTTAATATATGAAACGGCTGGCATGATGTCAATTAAATCTTGTTTGGCAATTTATGACACTATGCAGTACATCAAGTCAGAAATTGTTACTATTTGTTTCGGTCAAGCATTTGGTATGGCAGCCCTGATCCTATCATCTGGAGCAAAAGGAAAACGGGTCAGTTTACCTCACGCCAGTATCGCACTGACTCAGTTCCAAGTTGCAGCGCAAGGTCAAGCAACAGACATTCAGGTTAACGCGGAAGAAGTATTGCGGAAAAGAGCCATTATTCTGGATATTTTCTCCCAAAACACGGGGCAACCAGCGGAAAAAATTACGAAAGATAGTGAACGTATTTTCTATATGACTCCTGTGGAAGCCAAAGAATACGGACTGATTGATCGGGTTTTGGAAAATAGCAAACAGTTGCAAAACTCCATTGTGGCTTGATCTAAATCCTCAACTCTGAGTTCTCAAATTTCACCGAAAATCTACAATTCTATCTTCTAACTCTTACCCAATTTTCCTATGCCTATTGGTATTCCCAAAGTTCCCTATCGCCTCCCTGGTAGCAACTATGAGCAATGGATAGATCTCGAAGATCGTCTATTTCGGGAGCGAATTATTTTTTTGACAGAGGAAGTAGATGACGGTATTGCCAATGCAATTGTCGCTTATTTGCTCTATTTAGATTCTGATGATCAGACAAAGCCGATTTATCTGTATATCAATTCTCCTGGTGGATCTGTCACCGCAGGCATGGCAATTTATGACACCATGCAGTACATAAAATCTGAAGTAGTTACAATTTGTGTTGGGTTAGCAGCTTCAATGGGATCTTTTCTATTAGCTGCTGGGACTCAAGGCAAACGTCTAGCTCTACCTCACTCCCGAATCATGATTCACCAACCTTCTGGTGGAACTCGTGGACAAGCAACTGATATCCAAATTGAAGCTCAGGAAATTCTGCGAATTCGTAGTCAGCTAAATCAGATTTATGCTGATAACACTGGTCAAGCTTTGGCCAAGATTGAAAAAGATATGGATCGTGATTTCTTCATGTCTGCTCAAGAAGCTAAAGAATATGGTTTAATTGACCGTGTGATTGAAGAACGCCTATAGACAGGAAAAAATAAATTCAAAATTCAAAGTTGAAAATTCAAGAATAGGAATTATTCATTTTGAATTTTTAATTTTGAATTTTGGATTGGAGTAAAGCAATATGGATATTGGAGATTGCTACCGTTTATTGGGGTTAAGGTCAGGGGCCTCTTTTGCTGAAATCAAGGCGTCTTACCGCCGACTAGTACAGCAATATCATCCCGATATCAACCCAGATGATAAAAAATCTAAGGAAAAATTTATCGCTTTGACTGAGGCTTATAAATTCCTACAAACGGTTGTAGTGCAAGACGAAACAGCCCCAAAATCAATTAGTTCATCTGCTGTATCAGCTTTTGTGAGTAATTACACCGAGGTAAAACCCCAGGAGTCAGCATCAACAACGACTGTAATGCTACATCCACCAACGGTAGAGGACATAGAAAAACGGTTAAAGTGGAAGACTTATGAGCAGTTGCAGCGGTTTTTACAAGAAAAACGTTTTCCTCAGGCGATCGCACTTGTGGAAGCCTTAGCAGCAAGATTGCCACAAGATATAGAAGTACGTCAATGGCAAGCAATCGCTTATCAAATTTGGGGCAGGGCTTTAATCGCGGAAAAACAATTCCCAAAAGCTAGAATCTATCTTAAGAAGGCTATTAAGACAGATCCTTACAATAAGACTCTTTTAATAGAAGTCCAGCGAGATTTTGAACTTTTGGGGATTCAATTTTAGGATTTATTGATATTAGCTCATTTCTCAGCATGGATATAGTCTACAAAGTAGAATTTAGGAATGAGCCAAAATTTCAACCAAGAATAAACTCCTAATCCTAAGAGTCCTGTAATGACCACTGGTAAACCTAGCTGGATACGTAAAGCATCAGAAAGAACTGCAATTCCACAAACAGAAATCACAACATAGGTTAAAAGCAATATTTTTAATCTTTGTAGATTTTTCAGCGCCTTCCGGCAACTACTACAATGTTGGGTATGTTGGTGGTAACGATCTAACATAACAGCACGGTTGTTATTGATTTTAGTTTCTGGATTACTAATTCCCACCTTACTCCAAGGTAGTTGACCATGACAATATTTATCAAACCAAGTCCGAAACTCAATTACTAAACGATCTGCGCTTGTAGGCAACTTATAGGCAGTTTTCCAACTTTCGCTTTCTTGTCTTTGTTGCAGTAAATATTCTTGCTGATTTAGCAGCATCATATCTCCGTCTAGAACTAGATTCCTTATTTTGATGTGTTCCCACCAACGCGGTGTAAGATAATGCAGGATTTTGTCAAAGTTGCGAGTAAACTGAGCAACAATTCTAGATTTACCAGGAGAAACTGGTACACAATAAACTATCACTCCTAATTTCTTTTCACTATCACCAATACTAATTGCATACTCTAACAGACAAGGTGGTTGAAAAGTGATTGTTGTGGGCAGGCCTCTAGAAATGGAAACTTCAATTAAATTGATTGTTGATTGGATAACATTAAGAGGAACAGATGTTGCTTTGTCCCGATTACCCTGTACCCCATGATGAGAAAAAGGAACATGACTAGGATCTGCTACATTTTCTACTAAGGTTTGCCAATCATATTCTAAATTACGAATATAAGAAGACCAGATAAAACCTTTGTTAGTATCTATGTATGGTGATAAAGGTAGGGATGTAGTTGCAGCTAGTTCCGCTGATTTAGCATCAGGCCAAACCCAGAGTAAATCATTCTCTTGGCGCACTGGTAGGGAAACTACACAGAAATTTTGTTGATTTTTAGCTACAAGTTTAGGATTCTCAGCTTGAGGAATGTGAGTGCAAATACCCTGACCATCAAACTGCCAACCGTGATAACTACACATAAGATTCCCAGTTTTATCGTCCACTCTTCCTTCACTCAAGGGTGCAAGACGGTGAGGACACTGATCTAAAAATACACGGTAATTGTCTGCATCTCTAGGTTTCCATATAACTAATCGAATTCCTAATAAAGTTATGGGAACAGGTCGCGGTGAATCAAGGTCTTCAACTGGTGAGAGAGGATACCAGTGCTGGAAAAAGTTGAATTCAGCTTGCATTTGACTTCTTCTAAGAATCTTAGATAAGTAAGGGTGTAATAAAAATTTTATGTCTCAATCTGCAATTACTGTCACCATTAAATTGTTTGCTGCTTATCTAGAAGCTTATGGTCTGAGCGAATTAGTGCTGGAATTTCCTCATGGTAGACCAGTAAAAGCGGTTTGTGATCCCTTCATCCTCATCTTTGTCAAATCAGACAGATCTCTTAAAGATACTGATGAAGTCGTACTCATCCAACTGGTTAGCGGTGGTTGAATCAGTTATCAGTTATCAGTTGTTCTTCTCCCCATCTTCCCCCATCCATATCCGATAAGAATAGTCGGTTATGTTTGACGTGCATTTTTGCTCGTGTTACTATCATTTCGAAGTTGATGGAAATACGGGGACAGCTAGTTTATGACTCAGGTGATCGCAAACTTAAACCAAGCCAACACTTCCATATTGAAAGCACTAAAGTGTAAAGAATGTGGAGCAGAATATAAACTCCAAGCTAGTCATGTTTGTGAGTTATGCTTTGGTCCATTGGAAGTAAAGTATGACTATGATGTTTTGCGTCAGTCTGTAAGTCGAAAAAGTATTGAAACTGGTCCCAACTCTATTTGGCGTTATCGTCACTTTCTACCCATTGCTACCGATAATTACATAGATGTGGGAACGGGTATGACTCCCCTGGTATATTCCCACCGTCTTGCCCGTCGCCTGGGTTTAAATAAACTTTATATTAAAAATGATGCCGTCAACATGCCCACCCTGAGCTTTAAGGATCGGGTGGTTTCAGTTGCACTAAGTAGAGCTAGAGAGCTAGGATTTACAACTGTTTCCTGTGCAAGTACCGGCAACTTGGCAAATTCAACGGCTGCGATCGCAGCCCATGCTGGTTTAGATTGTTGTGTTTTTATTCCTGCTGACTTAGAAGCTGGTAAGGTCTTGGGCAGCTTAATTTATAGTCCTACTCTCATGGCTGTAAAAGGAAATTACGATCAAGTTAACCGTCTCTGCTCAGAAGTCGCTAATACACACGGCTGGGGTTTTATCAATATTAACTTACGTCCTTATTACTCCGAAGGTTCCAAAACACTAGGCTTTGAAGTTGCAGAACAACTAGGCTGGGAACTACCTGACCATATAGTTGCACCACTCGCTTCTGGTTCTCTGTTCACCAAAATTTATAAAGGTTTCAAAGAATTTACAGAAGTTGGTTTGCTAGAAGCTAAGAATGTTCGTTTCAGCGGCGCACAAGCGGAAGGATGTTCCCCCATAGCCACAGCTTTTAAAGAAAGAAGAGACTTTATTCAACCCGTTAAACCCAATACAATTGCTAAATCTATCGCCATTGGCAACCCAGCAGATGGAATTTATGCTGTAGAAATCGCTCAAAAAACAGGTGGTAATATTGAATCTGTAAGTGATGCAGACATTATCGATGGTATCAAACTTCTAGCAGAAACTGAAGGTATTTTTACAGAAACCGCAGGTGGTACAACTGTTGCCGTCCTGAAAAAATTAGTAGAAGCTAGAAAAATAGATCCAGATGAAACTACAGTGGTTTACATCACTGGCAACGGTTTGAAAACCCAAGAAGCAATTCAAGGTTATGTTGGAGAAGCTTTGACTATTGATGCCAAACTTGATAGTTTTGAACGGGCGCTAGAAAGATCCCGCACACTGGACCGCCTAGAATGGCAACAAGTTCTTGTTTAGTCCTTATTCAGTGGTCATTATTTGTTAGAAAATCAATAGCTGAATCAATGACCACTGATAACTGATAACTGATAACTGATAACTGATAATTAACTATGGCCGTAACTGTTTTAGTTCCTACTGCTCTGCAAAAATTTACAAATAACCAAGCTTCCCTAGAGTGCAGTGGTACCAACATTTCCGAATTATTAGACTCCTTAGAGGAAGCTTGTCCTGGTATCAAGTCACGTTTGTGTGATGAAGCAGGAAAACCAAGACGCTTTTTAAACTTATATGTCAACAGTGAAGACATCCGCTTTTTACAACATACAGAAACTCCCCTTAAAGATGGTGATGAAGTAAGTATAGTTCCAGCTGTTGCTGGTGGTTGATATATTTAATTGGTTGATATATTTAAATAGTATTAGCCAACCTTTGAATACTTATTATCTGGGTGGTGTCTGTGTTTCTTGCCATTCCAGATTATTTTTTGAGTTATTAGTTCAAAACTAGTTGAAATTCTCAAACAGCGATACGAATAAAATTAGCACTATGTCAAAATGAAAGTGAATGACTGTCCCAAGGTAAGCAACTCGCTCGAAAAGTTAGATAAAGGATTGACCTGAGAAATGGCAGAAGAAACCAATCAAAATCAATTGGGAGAAGTACCTCCCAGTCGTGATGTACCAGTAGCATCAAACCTTCCGACAGCTAACACACCAGTTCCCAAAACAGCAAACCCAGTGGTTAACCCGAATGCTGCTGTACCTGCTGAAGAACAACCCGCTGCTGCTAGACCTGTGGCTAAAAAAGAAGAACCTCCTAGAGTGGAAGATAAACCATTTGAAGAGTTTATCCAGCAAGAATACTTACCAGCTTTGCAAAAGGTGATCGCACAGGAAGGAGTACCAGATGTACAATTGACTTTTGCCAAGCAGACCTATCCCATTATTGGATTTAACTCAGCCGAAGAATGTTGGCAAATTATCGGCTCTTGGCAAAATGGACAACGCCAATTTAACGTCTATTTCCCCGAAGCAGATATTCAAGGGAAAAAGGGATTTTCTTGTAACGAAGGTAAAAAACCCAGCACCCTTGAATCTTTCTTAATAGATGAACGCAAAATTACCCTTGATTTGTTGGTATCTCGCCTAGTTTACCGTTTAAACGGTCAAAAGTGGCTAGGTAGAAATTAATTATTGGTCAGTGGTCATTGGTTCTATATAAGTGCTTCTTGTTGCCTCAATTCATGAAAATAATAGATAACGATTCCTGTAACGGTGTCGTTATCTATTCTCACATAGCAATTCTCGACTCGAGATTCCGTCACAACCTACGTAACAACTAAAGATTTGTTGCAACTCTTAACTTTTTATTTGCCTTCTTCCCACCTAGATCTTGCTACACTGTATTTAATACAAATGTAATTATTGTCCTTAGCTACACCTTGTGAGAGCATAAGCTTTAACTATTTAGTGTACTCAGAATTAAGAAAAACAAAAGAGCAATCAAGACATGGTAGATTCCCTAAAAAAACCAGGCTTTGAAGAAATGCGTCCAGGGGTTAAAGTCCCTTCTAGAGAAACCCTTTTAACACCACGTTTTTACACAACAGACTTTGATGAAATGGCGCAGATGGATATCTCCGTAAACGAAGACGAGTTACAAGCCATCCTCGAAGAATTTCGAGTTGACTACAACCGCCATCACTTTATTCGGGATGCTGAATTTGAACAATCCTGGGATCATATTGATGGGGAAACTCGCCAGTTGTTCGTTGAATTCCTGGAACGTTCCTGTACTGCCGAGTTTTCCGGATTTTTACTTTACAAAGAACTTGGCCGCCGCTTAAAAGAGAAAAGCCCTTTATTGGCAGAATGCTTCAACTTGATGTCACGGGACGAGGCCCGTCATGCTGGATTTTTGAACAAAGCCATGTCAGACTTTAATCTGTCCCTAGACTTAGGTTTTTTGACCAAGAGCCGCAATTATACTTTCTTCAGGCCCAAATTCATCTTCTACGCTACGTATCTTTCTGAGAAGATTGGTTATTGGCGCTATATCACTATTTATCGTCATTTAGAATCCCATCCTGAAGACCAGATTTATCCGATTTTCCGCTTCTTTGAAAATTGGTGTCAGGATGAAAACCGTCATGGTGACTTCTTTGATGCCGTCATGAGAGCGCAGCCACAAATGCTAAATGATTGGAAGGCTAAGTTATGGATTCGGTTCTTCCTGTTGTCCGTATTTGCAACAATGTATCTCAATGACATTCAACGAAAAGATTTTTATGCTTCCTTGGGTTTGGATGCTCGAGAGTACGACATTCATGTAATTAGGAAGACCAATGAAACTGCAGGTCGAGTCTTCCCACTGATGTTAGATGTTGATAATCCAGAGTTTTATCAGCGTTTGGATGTTTGTGTCAAAAATAACGAAAAATTGACAGCAATTTCCAATTCTAATACCCCCAAATTCCTTCAATTCTTCCAGAAACTGCCAATTTACGTTTCTCATGGTTGGCAATTATTGAACCTATACCTGATGAAACCCATTGATGCGATTTCTACTCAAAGTCAAGCTCGGTAATTTAACTGGATAGTAAACTTGATTGTGTAACAATATAAGTGGTTCTGTACACAACAGAGCCACTTATTTGTTGTTTTCAGCAGATTTAGGGATCAAATCCTAGAAAAACAGTGTCAACCCCCTTGGGGAATTAAAAATTCAAAGAAGATCATACTCCCTTCCCAGGGGGACATCAGGGGTGTAGGATTCCACCTTACGCAGAAGCATTATCCCTCTACCCTATTACTATGACCTTATTCTTTTAGTAGGAAGGGAGTAGCATTTTAGATTTTGGATTTTGGTAAGACTTATATAACAGGTAGAATATCTATGTTTAAAGATTTTAGGAGTAAAGTAGCACTCCTGGTAAGTTTTTGCCTATTAAATAATGTTAGTTTTTACCTGCATCTGCTGTTAAATAATGTTAGTTTTTACCTGCATCTGCTGTTGATGTTTGTACAAAAAACACTGGCAAAGGAGACTTGAAAATAGCTGAACACCATGACAGAGATAGAGATAGAAGATATGACAACCAACATGGGTAGAGAGGAAGTAATGGCCATGCTGGAAGAGATGGACACAGTGGACATAACCAAACTCTTTCTGCTGAAGGTTCACCTTTCTGCTGAAGGTTCACCGCTAAATCTTGACCTATCAGATACAAATGGTAAAGATGGGGAAGATGGAGAAAATGCTTTTAGTCCCAGATATGGTAGAGACTACAGTGAAAATGTCAACAGGGATATTAATGCCCCTGATGGTGGTAATGGTGGAGTTGGTGGTAATGGTGGAGATGGGGGAAAAGGCTGTTCTCTCAGCGTGTATTATACCAATATAGCAGATTTAAGGAAAATGTTCATCTGTGCTACAGGGGGAGTAAGGTGGATGGGGAGTCCGTGGTGGTCAGATAACAAAAGGCTGTAACTGTCGTCCCAGAAAGTGGGAGGTAAAAACCAGAAAGTGGGAGGTAAAAAGCTGTAAAGGGACTCCCAGCACTCCTGATTATAAATGTACTGAGGAAAGTGGATAAAATAGAGTGCCAATAATATCTATACACCAGAAGGGTAGATGGAGAACTGGTAGATTTTGCCCCCTAACCCCGGTGAAATTGAAGTTAAAATGCAACGATACTATAAGTCCTTATCACAGAAGGATAGCTTTATATTGGCGGCGATTGAAGTGGTAAAAGTAGGGTACAGCGGCCAGGCATAGATCCCCGGCTTGGTATTATGCCATCAGGAAACCTGAAAGTTGGGCTTGCAGGAACTTGAGGAGGAAAAGGTGGTTGAGCAGGAGGGGATTCGCCAACCCAGAGGTGGAAGGAAATCAGCGTTTGAGACGATTGCCTCCTTAGAATAGGGGTTTTTGGGAGTGTTAGAGCGCCACACAGGGGGTTCACGAATGGATAAAACCTTCAAGTTGACTCATATTAAGGGTGATGAGATTGCCAGATTGCTGGGACATGAGGGAATAGAAGTGAGTGTGA
>CAKZGI010000389.1 GCA_936914905.1 uncultured Trichormus sp.
AATGGAATTACACCCCTTAACCAGAGTTACAGGTTATTTAATCCACTATCCTTAATCGTCAGTTTTGCGTTACAATCCCTTTGTCCATAATTATTGGGAATTCTTTCTATTGACGATATGTTTTTTTTCGGAATTGAACATGAAGTCGCATTCCTTAACCATGAAGGAAAGTTAGCAGATTTCTCCTGCACAAAATTTGCTGATTTTCATCAAATTGTTGAGAGTTTACCTCTATACCCTAATGACTACCCACAATTAAGGGTTGGTGATGCTGGTATTAAGAAGAAGCGTTGGTATGTTGAGGGGTTTGAAAGATTTGCTGATTCAGAAAAAGTAATTGACTGTCTAGCTAAAGGCATCGAAATAAGAACCACTATCCACTCTACTATTCAAGGTGTAATTGATGAATTAACTACAAGTTTTTCTTTACTGCGTGAGGTAGCGGCAAGTTTTGGATTTTCACCTGTTTTACTCAGTTTCAACCCCTATACTAGTATTTTTGAACCCCAACCACCATTAAATGACTTTGAAATCCGGCAATTACTAGCCTATCCTGATGAACAAACTGCTTACATTTATATGGTTTCTTATGGACCAGATTTAAATATTTCTGTAGCAGACTTACCTATTGAAAGTGTCATTGATATTGGTCAGAAATTAACTTATTACAGTCCTTATATTGTTCCTTTTAGTTATAGTTCTCCTTTTTATGATGGGAATTTATGGGAAGGTTTATCAGTCAGGACATTTATCAGAACTGGTAAAAGATCAGCAACACTTGTGTTTGTGGAAAAACCAGAACAATTAATTAGAAGTGTCCCTTCATTAACAAAAATTGCCCGTATTCCAGCAGAAATAGGACGTATCGAATTTAAAGCCTGTGATAGCTGTGATGATTTTTCCATTTATGCAGGGTTATTAGCATTATTAAAAGGTTTAGCATTAGATAAAACTTTACATGGTCGAGCTAACATACCTGATGCTAATTTACACCAAAGTTCTGCAAAATTAGGATTTGATAATGAAGAAATTCTCCTGAATGCAACTAAAATTTTACAAACTGCTGAAGATGCTCTAGGAAATCATCCAGACATTGAATTTTTAACACCATTAAAAGTTATTTTGGCAAACAGAAAAACCAAATCACATCAACTAATTAAAACCTTCCAAAATTTAGGCTCAATTGAAGAAACACTCAAAGGAACTTACCTTTAGGGAATTGGGGACTGGGGAAGATGAGGGACATGGGGAAGATGGGGAAGTAATTTTCCTAATGACGAATCACCAATCACTAATCACTCATTTTTTAGGAGAAATCTTTTCCAATGGTATGAGGACTTCCATTACAGCTTTCACAATTGGTGCGGCTACGGTTCCACCATAGGCATTTTCCCCTTTGGGTTCATCTACTATTGCCAAAACTACATAACGGGGAGCTTCTGCTGGCACAATACCTACAAAACTAGTAATTCTCGCTCCTGGAATATATCCACCGTTGGGACTGGCTTTTTGGGCTGTACCTGTTTTTCCTGCAATGCTGTATCCCTTGATTTTTGATGCTTTACCTGTGCCTTGAGAAACAACAGTTTCCATCATATCTACTACCTTTTGGGCTGTTGTAGAAGAGAAAATTTGGCGTGGTGTTGGTAGTGTGGGTGAATAATGAATTTTTCCTTGGCTATCAATTAGTCCTTGGACTACATGGGGTGTTACCAATTTACCGCCATTAGCTAAAGCGCCGTGCATTTGCACTAGCTGTAATGGAGTCAAAGAAAAACCCTGACCAAAGGAGGTGGTTGCTGGTTCTATGCTGGAGGACAGAAATTCTTCTTGACTTTTGAGTCTACCACCGACTTCAAATGGTAAGTCTGTATCAACTTTTTGCCCTAAACCCAGTTTTTCTAGCCACTTATAGTACAGTTTTGGCCGCATACGTTGAATGATTTGTACCATGCCCACGTTGCTAGAAGTTTGTAAAATCTGAGCAATGTTAATTCGTCTGTAACCGTTTCGTTCTGCGTTTTTGATAGTGCGGTCAGCAACTTTAATTGTACCTGGGTCGTTAAATGTATCATCTGGTTTAATAGCGCCATTTTCCAGTGCGATTGCCACATTCAAAGGCTTGAAAGTTGAACCCGGTTCATAAAGATCCGCTACAGTCCAGTTTCTAAATAGTCCAATATCAGCTTTGGAATATTCATTGGCATTATAAGTAGGCTGAGACACCAGAGCTAGTAAGGAACCATCCATAGCATCCATAACAATGACCGCCGCCCGCTTGGCTTGGAACTTATCAACTTGTTCTTTCAGGGCAATTCTGGCAGCCCGTTGTAAGCGATTATCAATAGTTAATTGCAGTTTTAAATCATCAAAATGCAGAAAACCCTGCGGTGCATGATCTGGCATTAGTGCGCCATTACCAGCCCGACTCAGACGGACTGTTTGGACAGAACGTTCTAGTAACTTCTCTTGACTATATTCCACCCCAGCCTGACCACGTCGGTCAAGGTTAACATAGCCCACCACATTAGCTACTAAATCATCTTGTGGGTAGAAACGGGAATATTTTTGAATAAATTCAAAGCCATTCAAGTGAAAAGAAATCAGGCGATCGGCAATATTCTCAGCCACACCATCAGCCAGAAGAATCCCACTTCTTTTACTTTGGAATGTCTTAACCAACTTACCAGCATCTTTATTGAGAATGGGCGCAAGTTGCTGTGCTATCTCCTCATTAGATTTATCAAACAGCTTAGGATGGGCGTACAAAGTATACACTGGACGGTCAATAGCCAATATATTGTTATTGCGATCAACCACAGGGCGACGAGGCATAAAAGGGCGCAAATTCACCATTTGCTGATTTCTTGCCCTTTGTGTCAACTTTGATCCCTCAATAATTTGCAGCCGATACAAATTTAAAGCCAACCCTAACCCAGCAGCCATCAAGACACCCCAAACTATGAACAGTCGAGACCTCAGACTTGCTGCTGAAACTATCGTTTTAGGAGTACCATTTTCAGATCCAGTTTGTCTAGAAAACTTCCTCTGCCTTGTAAACTCTAAATTTCGCAAATTTCTGAATTTTGTTCTACTTGGTGACTTTTGCATTGGGGTATGGGGCATGGGGCATTGGGCATGGGGCAGGGGCATTGGGAATTACTTTCTTTTCCTCCTGACTCCTGATAGGGCAGCGTGGCGATCGCCATACTCCTGACTCATTAATATCCCAGAGGTGTGGGAGCTTGAGGTTGTGCTTCAGAACTGGGAATTGTATTGGAGGATGCCGAATTAGGATTATGAGAAGTCGGTGGCAAGAAAATTGTCTCTCCAGGATTGGGTGATACTAATCCTGCGGCTGGCTGTTCTCCCTCTTCAGCCATTTTGCTAGTTAGGGTAGCATTGGTTGTATTTAACTGACGCTCATTGCGTTGTAGACTTTGCAGGGTGCGGTAAGCTTGACTCCAAAGCTCTTGAGAATATACCGTCCAACCATAAACCACCAATGTTGTAGACACAAATAAAAACGCTGCTGCTGACGAATAACGATAAACGGTATACAAGCGTAGTAACCACACAGGTGCAGCCCCAGCAGCCCCAGCAGTAGACATCATCGGTAAGCGTCCACTGGACTTTTCAGGAATATTAGCTACTGCTTGTTTGCCAGAGTCCTTAACTAAATTCTGTGTAACTGCCTCCTTTCTGGGAGAAAATGATAAATTTCTAGAAGGATTCCGTTTTCTTCTGGAGCGCACTGCTGTAGATTCACTTGCTAGTGTAGAGCTGCTTTGCATACGTTTACCCAGGCTCTCAGAGCGCCGGTGATCCGAAGGCAAGGTATAATCACGCCTGAACCAAGAACTTTTTGTAGAAACCGCCAATTTGCGGGCAACAGCCATAATTTTTGTAAAACGTAGATATTGTCTTTCAGGTTGCTTCATTCTATATCTCTAAGATTATGGCAATGTGGCGCAGTCAGAGGCAATACCTGAATAGTGTTTTTCCACGCAGTTCCTTCCCCTACACCCATCCCTAACCCCTGATCTTTCAGATTAATAATGCTGAAGTTTGCCTTAGCCAAAAAAATAGGTTTAGTTTTCTAAACTCAAAGCATTTAACAAAAATCCACAAATAAGCTATCGTATTCAACAGGAGCAATATTTTTATTGCCTTTATTTGGTGAAAGAGGAGTTATGAAAACAAAAATCTTCGGTTTGGCTCTCGTTTTAAGTCTTGCTACTATGCTCGGCGCCTGTGAAGGTGGCGGCGAACCTGCTGGTACTGGTACCCCGGCTGCA
The DNA here is from genome assembly GCA_936914905.1 of uncultured Trichormus sp. Taxonomy (GTDB): domain Bacteria; phylum Cyanobacteriota; class Cyanobacteriia; order Cyanobacteriales; family Nostocaceae; genus Trichormus_B. Next base: position 4,299 of record CAKZGI010000389.1, read on the forward strand.
ACACCTAGTGCGGGTGAACCTGCTGATACTGGTACTACCCCCAGTACTACAACTGCACCTGGATCTAGCCCTGCTCCGACAACTGCACCTGGATCTAGCCCTGCTACGACAACTGCACCTGAAACTAGCCCTGCTGCTAGCCCTGCTGCTACTCCGACTAAGAAACCCTAATAACTAGGAGAAGCGATATTTACTACATCGCTGTCACTTGATTTGCTCAGGTATCGATTAAACAATTAATAGTACTCTCAGTTTGAGAGTGCTAAATTTTTCTTTACTTTAATTAAAGTAACAACTTTAGGACACGAGAAAAACTGGTTTCTACCGTTTCTCAGTGTCCATATATTAATTTAAATTAGTTGAAACTGGAAAAAATTCCTTCCCTTAATAAGTAGCTTTATGTTACTACTGCAATTTAGTACGTCTCATTATTGTCGTAAGGCTCGCCTAGCACTAGGCTATAAGGGAATTCATTACCAGGTAGAAAATCTTACTCCTGGCTTGCATATCCTGAAACTGAAGCCTCTAACTAGTTTGACTACTCTACCTGTCTTGTTACCCCAAATCGAAGGACAACCGCAAGCCATTGGCGATTCTACCCAGATTTTAAGTTTCCTAGAATCTTATCAGCCAGAACCTGCAGTATTTTTAACCAACCACGAACAACATACAGAAGCTTTGATGCTCGAAGATTGGTTGGATGAGAGCATTGGGACGGCAACAAGATTTGTGTATTATCACTTCCGTGCTGATGCAGGTAAACAAATTGACCAATCATTATTTAGTCAGATAGTGATTGGTGTGGTTAGGAAACAGTATGGTATTAACAATACCAGTGTAGAATTAGCTACTAAAAGATTAACTATAGCCTTGGAAGAATTATCTAGCAGGTGGCAAAAGAGTAAATATTTGGTGGGTGATAATTTGAGTGTAGCAGATATTGCCGCAGCAGCTTTACTGAGTCCCTTAGCACTTATTCCTCATTACCGTCAAGGATATCCATGGTTGTTTGAGCGTATTGTGCAGATTCATCAATTGTGTGGAGAGCAACTACCACCGGGACTTTAAAAATTCAAAATTCAAAATTCAAAATTAAAAAATGAAATGTATAAAGTTTTTGGTTTTGAGTATTAGTGCCACTATTTTTGTGGTCGTCAGTAGCCATTGGGGAACAAAGGTGATGGCATTACCACCAGTAGAAGATATACCAGAGGAAATATTGCGGACAGAGATTATTACTGAAGCGCGATCGCCTATTGATGGTAAACGCCTAACCGCTTCCGAATATGCAGAATTACAAACACAACTGCAAACGAGTCCACCGCCAAAACTCAATTCCCAAATCCGAGAAAAAATATTTCTGTTGTGGATACGTAAGGCATTATTACAGCTATTCCCATTTCTAGGTATTTAGTCATTAGTCATTAGTTATTAGGAAAATTACTTCCTCATCTCCCTCATCTCCCTCATGTCCCCCAATCCCCACTTCCCAGTCCCCAATCAGATACATTCTGATGTAGGATAACCGTGACGACAAAAATGCAAATAAATGTAAAGAATATATATAGTTATAAAAAACTAGATTTAGTTAATCACCTTATTTTACGTAGGTAGCTTCATGTCCATCAGCGCGATCGCCTCTGAGCAAGTTAACCGTATCGTTTGGAATCAGCATCACGATCCATTTGAAGTACTTGGTTCACATCTCATAGAACAAAATGGGAAAAATGTATGGGCTGTGCGAGCCTACCTACCAAATGCCAGTGCCGCATGGGTAGTAGTTCCAGAAAACAGAAAAGAATACCCCATGTACACAGTGCATGATCCCCACTTTTTTGAATGCACAATTGAAACACCAGAACTTAGCAACTACCAATTACGGATTAAAGAAGGGGAACACGAGCTTGTCACTTACGACCCTTACGCCTTCCGTTCTCCCCATCTCACCGACTTTGACTTACATCTGTTTGGAGAAGGCAACCATCACCGCATTTACGAGAAATTAGGAGCGCACTTAACAGAAGTAGATGGTGTCAAAGGTGTGTATTTTGCTGTTTGGGCTCCTAACGCCCGTAACGTTTCTGTTCTGGGAGATTTTAACCTATGGGATGGACGTAAACACCAAATGAGGAAAGGACATACAGGCGTTTGGGAATTGTTTATTCCCGAACTCGGTATGGGAGAGCATTACAAATATGAAATCAAAAATTTTGAAGGACATATTTACGAAAAATCTGATCCCTACGGTTTTCAGCAAGAACCACGTCCTAAAACAGCATCTATTGTCACTGACTTAAATTCCTACACTTGGAAGGATGAAAACTGGATGGAAGTCCGACGGCAGACAGACCCCCTCACCCAACCAATTTCTGTCTACGAAGTCCATTTAGGCTCTTGGTTACACGCTGCCAGTTCAGAGCCCGCTAAATTACCTAATGGGGAAACTCAAGCAGTCGTTCCCGTTTCTGAACTCAATCCTGGCGCACGCTTTCTTACTTACCGGGAATTAGCAGAAAGACTCATTCCTTACGTCAAAGAATTGGGATATACCCATATAGAATTGCTGCCAATTGCCGAGCATCCGTTTGATGGTTCTTGGGGTTATCAGGTAACTGGTTACTATGCTCCCACTTCCCGATTTGGTAGCCCTGAAGATTTCATGTATTTTATTGACCAATGTCACCAAAACGGCATTGGTGTACTGGTAGATTGGGTTCCCGGTCACTTCCCCAAAGATGGCCATGGTTTAGCATTCTTTGATGGTACTCATCTATACGAACACGCTGACCCCCGCAAAGGTGAACATAAAGAATGGGGGACTTTAGTATTTAACTACTCCCGTAACGAAGTTAGAAATTTCTTAGCAGCCAATGCCCTGTTCTGGTTTGATAAATACCACATTGACGGGATTCGTGTGGATGCTGTGGCTTCCATGCTTTACAACGACTATTGCCGTAAAGAAGGAGAATGGTTGCCCAACCAGTATGGTGGTAGAGAAAATTTAGAAGCTGCGGACTTCTTACGTCAAGTAAATCACACCATCTTTAGTTATTTTCCTGGTGTACTTTCCATTGCTGAAGAGTCCACTTCGTGGCCTATGGTATCCTGGCCTACGTATACAGGTGGTCTGGGCTTTAACCTGAAGTGGAATATGGGCTGGATGCACGATATGTTGGACTACTTCAGCATGGATCCTTGGTTCCGCCAGTTCCATCAAAATAATATTACTTTCAGTATGTGGTATAACCACAGCGAAAACTTTATGCTGGCTCTGTCCCATGATGAAGTCGTACATGGTAAGAGCAATATCATCGGCAAAATGCCCGGAGATAAATGGCAAAAGTTAGCTAACGTGCGGGCTTTATTTGCCTATATGTTTGCTCACCCTGGCAAGAAAACCATGTTTATGAGTATGGAGTTTGGCCAGTGGAGTGAGTGGAATGTGTGGGCCGATTTGGAATGGCATTTATTCCAATATGAACCACACCAACAGTTAAAGGACTTTTTCCAGTCTCTCAACCATCTTTACCGTTCTGAACCTGCTTTGTACACCCAAGATTTTGCACGCGAAGGATTTGAGTGGGTTGACTGTAGCGATAACCGTCACAGTGTAGTTTCATTTGTCCGACATGCTAAGGATTCTGATGAGTTTATAGTTGTGGTTTGTAATTTTACACCTCAACCACATTCTCACTATCGCATTGGTATACCTGAAAAAGGATTTTATACTGAGTTATTCAACAGTGATGCACGTCAATATGGCGGTAGCAATATGGGCAACTTAGGCGGTAAATGGACTGATGATTGGTCTTTACATAATCGTCCTTATTCCTTGGATTTGTGTTTACCACCTTTGGGGGTTTTAATGCTCAAGTTGGATAAACAAAAGATGGCTGAGGTGATGAAGTAATAGTTTAAGTTGTCTAGTTAAATTGGCAATTTGTAGGGACACAGCAATGCTGTGTCCTTATTTTTTGTATAAAAAAATCAATTTACAACGATTTTTAATTTCGCGCAAAGATGCAAAATAAGCAAGAAATGGAGAAAACTTGAGTGTGGTAAAAATAAATGAAAACTGTTTTAACCCAACCTACATTTTAAATTGTATCAGGATCAATATTGAATTCCCGCAATTTTGCAGCTAGACGTTCGGCTTTTCTAGCTTCTTGTTCTGCGTTAGCTTGTCTTTCTGCTTTTCTAGTTTTCTTTTCTGCTCTTTTAATTTCTTGTTCTGCAGTTTCTTCAGGTGTCAGGAATAGTTTTCCTTCTGGTGTGAAATACCTCAATAATCCTTCATGAATTCCTAAAAATAAACCTAGCTGTTCACTCCAAAAAGTCATCTTTCATTTAGTTCCATGGCGTGGTATTTTCCATCTACTAAATGAAAACCTACAAATTCTAATGTATAAGGATCGAACCAAAAATAGTCAGGTGTGAGGAAAGTATCTTGATATAGTTGTTTTTTAAATTCTCTATCTTTATTAGTTGTAGTTGATGAGAGATTTTCTAAAATGAAATTAGGATGTTTACCGTCTTCTTCCCAAACTACCCAACTTTTGCGAGTTTTTCGTTCAGTTCCTAAGACTACAAAAAAATCTGAATCCTAGAAATGTTCTGACTTTTTTTTGTTAGGACTATAGTAAATAGTTAGGTTTCCCGCAGGATAGAAATCATATCTATCTTTCCACAACCATTTTATACGTTTAATTAAGAACATTATTTGCCCTAGATGCAGTTCTTTTTCCACTGGAGGTTCGTCACTATATAAATCACCTGGGGGGAAATTATATCCTGAGAGATGTTGTGTTGAGATTCTAATTCTTGAGCAATGATCATAAAATTGATATGGCATCAAGTAGTTATTTGTTGATTGTAACATTTATTGTCTGATAGCGTAGCGTCGCGTAAGCCATATCAGACATTTTCACGGCTTGATTCAAGATTCCTCAGACTGACGATATTTAGCAATTAACTTGCGTCTTTTTAGAGTGAATAAAACAGCATAGAAAGTGCAGGTAAACCTGTTCCAGTAAGTGCTAACAAAATAAAGGGATTAAGACAGCCTATTATTATTCCCGTTCCTACACAAATTCCACAACCTGATATTAGTAGGATCAGCATGGTCGTAAATAATTTGGAATACCAGGATGTTCTATAGGACTCCTATTTGATTTTTGATAGCCTTGTTCTTGGAAATCAGGGTAGCTGCTCATATTTCCAGGGATGGCTATAACAGTGATATCGTAGTTTTATTTTACTTTAAGAATACGCCTGGTTGAGATAAGCATTCTTTAAGATACTACTTTTTGTGGGGATGCAACACATTTAGTAGCTTGATGGATCAATGTTAGGGATAAGGATATATATACATTTCGTGAAATGTATATACACTAGCTGGATTCGATAAATTCAACAAACTCTTAGATGGAAGCATTCTGGCATCCAGGCAAGTTATAATCTTTTTGCGGAGCAACTTTACAAAAATTTATGAGTAATCCCCTTGTACAAGCCTTTTTTGTAGGCAGAGCAGTAGCAGAAGTGATCAATGAGCGTGTAGAAGTCGCCTTGACTGATGCTTTGAGTGAATTGGGCAAGTTTGATGCTGAAGCTAGAGAAAAGCTACGGCAGTTCACAGAAGAAGTGATAGTACGAGCTAACCGTGTCGCAAAAGCAGCGGAAACTGGAACAACTACCAGTAACAGTTCATCGGGTGGTGATTCGGTGGATTTACAGACAGAAATCGATGAATTAAGGGCAGAAATAGCTTTATTGCGAACTGAATTACAAAAGTATCGTAATACGGCAAAATAGGAGTAAGAGGCAAGAGGCAAAAAGCAAAAGGCAAAAGTGATTTTGAATTTTGAATTGATTTCTCACTTTACCTCTTCCCCAAATCTATTTTTACTGATTTTATTACAGATGACTCCGTGACAAACCGGCGGTATAAAGAAAATATGGAACAAGGTTATTCAGATAAAGCATACCGTTGGAATCGGGAAAATTATTCTAGCAAACGTCGCTTTGTAGATATTTGGTCTTTTGTTTTGACCTTAATGTTTAAGCTTTGGCGCTATAACAAAGCTTGGAGTTATCCAGGTGGTATTACAGAGCCTAAACAGGCTACAAGACGTAAAGTTCAAGCTATTTGGATTAGAAATACTTTTTTGGATTTGGGTCCGACTTTTATTAAGGTGGGACAATTGTTTTCTACTCGTGCGGATATCTTCCCTAGTGAATATGTGGAAGAACTATCTAAGTTACAAGATAGAGTTCCAGCATTTAGCTATGAGCAGGTAGAAACGATTATTGAAGAAGAATTAGGTAAAAAAGTTCCCCAATTGTTCCATAGTTTTGAACCTATTCCTTTGGCTGCTGCTAGTTTGGGACAAGTTCATAAAGCTGTGCTGCATTCTGGGGAGTGTGTTGTTGTGAAGGTACAACGTCCAGGATTAAAAAAACTGTTTGAAATTGATTTAAAAATTCTCAAAGGTATTGCTAGTTATTTCCAAAATCATCCTAAATGGGGACGTGGACGGGATTGGATGGGTATATATGAAGAATGTTGTCGCATTCTTTGGGAAGAGATTGATTATCTGAATGAAGGCCGCAATGCTGATACTTTTCGTCGGAATTTTCGTGCTTACAATTGGGTGAAAGTACCACGAGTTTATTGGCGTTATGCTACTTCTAGGGTAATTACCTTGGAATATATGCCCGGTATTAAAGTTAGCCAATATGAGGCTTTAGAAGCGGCAGGTGTAGATAGAAAGGCGATTGCTCGTTATGGCGCACAAGCATATTTACACCAATTACTCAATAATGGTTTCTTTCATGCTGATCCTCACCCTGGTAATCTCGCGGTTAGTCCCGACGGAGCTTTGATTTTCTACGATTTCGGGATGATGGGGCGAATTAAATCCAATGTCCGCGAAGGACTCATGGATACGCTGTTTGGTATCGCTCAAAAAGATGGTGATCGCGTGGTACAGTCTCTAATTGATTTGGGTGCGATCACACCAGTCGATGACATGGGACCTGTACGTCGGTCTGTCCAGTATATGCTGGATAACTTCATGGATAAGCCGTTTGAAAACCAATCAGTGGCCGCCATCAGTGAAGACCTGTACGAAATAGCTTACAATCAACCTTTTAGATTTCCAGCAACTTTCACCTTTGTCATGCGTGCTTTTTCTACTTTAGAAGGAGTAGGTAAAGGTCTAGATCCAGAATTTAATTTTATGGAAGTCGCCCAACCTTATGCAATGCAGCTTATGACTGATAACAATGCTTTAGAGGGGAATAGTTTCTTGAATGAGTTAAGTCGTCAAGCAGTACAAGTTAGTAGCACTGCTTTAGGATTACCACGCAGACTAGAAGACACACTCGATAAAATCGAACGTGGAGATATTCGTTTCCGAGTTCGTTCCGTGGAAACAGAACGCCTAATACGCAGACAGACTAACATTCAACTCGGAATGAGCTATGCTCTTATAATTAGTGGTTTTACAATTGCAGCCACAATTCTGCTAATTGGCGATTATTTGTGGTTAGCAGTTTTCACTGGTTTAATTGCAGCAGCAGTATCATTCCTGTGGATTCGTCTGCTTTTACGCCTTGACCGTTATGATCAAAAGTATTAATTGTTGCTTGAAAATCTATGAAACTTAACTTCACGGGTTGTACCGATCCGGGACTTATTCGTTCTAATAATCAAGATGCTTTCTATATAGACCAAGAAGGGCGATTTTTTATCGTTGCTGATGGTATGGGTGGTCATGCAGGAGGTGAGGAGGCAAGTCGCATTGCTACCCAAGAAATCACAGCTTATTTGTTAGCAAACTGGGAATCATCCCAATCAGCAACACAATTACTAGAACAGGCTTTGTGGTCTGCAAACAAGGCAATTTTACAGGATCAGGAAAACCATCCCGAACGTGGTGACATGGGTACAACGGCGGTTGTTGTTGTCTTCCGTTCTCAAGAACAGCCTTTATGCGCTCATATTGGTGATTCCCGTTTATATCGATTTCGAGAATCACAACTACAACAAATGACAGAAGATCATACCTGGATAGCCAGAGCTATCAAAATTGGTGATATCACTGCTGATGAAGCTAGAGTCCATCCTTATCGTCATGTTCTATCACGCTGCTTAGGACGTGAAGACTTACACCATGTTGATTTACAATCACTAGATGTAAAATTAGGTGATCGCTTCCTTTTGTGTACTGATGGACTCACAGAAGAACTCGTTGATCCAAAAATTTCCAGATGCCTTCAAGATACACCAGACCTAGATAAAATTGCCATCTCTCTAGTAGAAGCCGCAAAAGAGGAAGGTGGACACGATAACATTACCGTAATACTTGTTGCTGTAGAAGAAAATTTTTGATTTAATCAATGGTCATTAGTCATTGGTCATGGAACAAAGTAGGTAGAGAAACCAACTAAACATTCAAAAAACTCACTTTTACCACTGAGAACTGACAACTGACCACTGACGATTAATAAATCGAGTAAATATACTCAGCATTTTGTTCAAAATCAGCATTTTTCCTATTTGTAAATTGATTTAAATATCTTTAAGCCTTTGAATTCACCTAAACAGGCTAAATTTACATAATCTAAGTGCAGAATCCCTGATTGGAATGATTAAGATTAGCCAAAAGACACTAGGCATTTTGTAAAACAATTGTTATCTTTCTTAATACGGAGGTACAGATTATGGGAAATATCAGCCCAGGCGTTACAGCTTTGGCTTTTCTGTCACACATACCTCTTTAATAAGTGTTGTTTTCTCGGTTTTAACTATGAATCAACCAATTGAGCTTTCCTTGGAACAGCAATTTAGCATCCGTTCATTTGCCAACCAAGTCCAGCAAATGAGCCACGAAGAGGCACAAGACTTTTTAGTCCAACTCTATGAACATATGGTTGTACGCGAAGCCACTTATAAGGAGCTTCTAAAGCATCAATGGGGATTGGATTCAGGTTTCACTATGGCATAGAGTAGCTTTGCTTTTGTTGCAGTGGGCGACCTCCTTCTCTTGCTTTGTTCCACGAAGGAAAAGAGCTGGGGATATTGGGGCGTCAACTTCTATCACCAATAATCACCTACTAAAACCACAAGGTTTATTCAGGTAATCAATCCACCGTCTAGTAACTGGGAATTTATCTGTTGCTTAGACTTGCTACTGTGGACTTTTGACTGCCTATATTTGGAGTATAGGTTGACTTCAGCACTTAAATCATACCAGATTGGTATGTCTATTTTTCTGAGGCTTTACATTTTTTATATAACTATTTTTATATAACTATAATTTCCAAGCATAAAGATATTTTTTTAAAAAAAACTTTACTTTATCTGAGTAAACACTCTAGTTGAAAACTAAAAATGAATAGGGTGTAATCTTTTCAGAGATTTGGACTAGTTTTTTATTTCCGCTGTATTGTAATTTTCCGCTGTATTGTAATAGTGATCATAATAATACCTATATTATACAACATGTAACCTAACCTGACAGGTCAAAGGGTGAATCAGTATGAATTGTTTACAGTTTAGCGAGTATTTGCGGTTTAAGCTTCTCATATTGATGAATCAGTATGAATTGTTTGCAGCTTAGCGAGTATTTGCGGTTTAAGCTTTTCATATTCCTCTTTTAACAAAGTTTTACTAATTTGAGCATTCATGGATGTGGTTGTAATTTTGCTAATTTCCATCCAGTCTTGTAGTCGTCGACACTGAATGGAAGGAATAGTCGAAATCAGAACATGGCTACAGCGAGTGGGTGTTTCTCGCTCAAAGAATAACAAGCGATAATAACCTTTATGTTGCAATAGGCGAATAATTTCTTGACCAGAATTGGTTTTCAGATCAAGGTAGTAAGGTAGCCATTTAGCTCCATGTTCGCGGTTGTAGATAACTGTAATCCATAATACCATTGGATGCGGAACAGAAATAAACAAAAATCGATTGTAGCGATTACAAACTAAACGTTTTTGAATTTCCTGTTGAGGTAGCATCACCCACAAGGCTGGTAAAAAGTCGCCACTGTTATAAATGGGTTGGGGAAAAACAATATCCGCAATTGGTTTATTGGATGGCCAAGAAGTTAAACGAGTAATATCATCATTGATTGCAGATACCCGCAGTTCAGTTTTAACTGTTTTTTGAACGACTGGTATTACCAGTCGTTCATCTTTTGTCTTTTTTTCAGGTTTGGGGTTAATTTTTAATTTCTGATTGCTGGGAGGAATATTTGGATTATTCTTTTGCTGAAGTTTATGTTGTTGTTCTGCGACTGCTAAGACATTGATGATTTCACCGATTGTTTGGGGGCGATCACTTGGCTTTTTTTCCAAACAACTCATGACCATATCTTCTACTGACTTTGGTATTTTCAATGTGTAATTAGCCTCAGCCATAGACATTGGTTTTTGAAATTTATGGGTTTGATACCATGCGCCAAATGAATGGGAGGATGGTATAAGCGGTATTTTGGTTGTGAGCATTTCAAACATCATCACACCCAAGCTATAAATATCAGAGCGATTGTCTATTTCTTTTCCCTCAATTTGTTCAGGAGAAGAATAAGCCAGAGTACCCAAATAAAATTTGGTCTGATCACTATCAGACATGAGTAACTTGGCAATTCCAAAATCTAAAACCTTGACCAATTCCCCAAAACTGGCATCTTGAATCACTAGCATATTGCTAGGTTTAATATCACGATGAATAATTGGGTAGATTGCCCCATCTAGGAGGATACCATTGTGAGCGCACTGTAAACCCAGACAAATTTGCCTGGCCATGCTCAGGAATCTGGATAAAGAAAGATTTTGGTTGCTGATAATAGTACTTAAGTTTTGTCCTTGTAAGTATTCCATTACGTAGTATGGAGTATTATTTTCATCTACTCCATAGTCCATGACGCGGACAATATGAATACTTTTCTGACCTAATAAGGCACAGGTTTTTGCTTCTTGCTCAAAACGTTGTTGTAAACGCATTTTTTGGTTTTGAATTGATAAAGCTAGAAACTTAATGGCTACAGGGACACCTGCCAACAAAGTATCCTTCGCACGATAAACCCGTCCCATTGCTCCAGTACCAATTAATTCTTGAAGCTGGTAGCGTTTGCCGAGTAGGCGACCAGTGTTGGGGTCTGACATAAAAAATTCGACTCCAATGTTCAACAATACTTGGTATATGAGTTTATTTGTTGCCTTTGATTTAATTTAACGTGATTAACAATTAACACGATTCTGGTATGTGAAAAATAGACAACCCTAGATATTTACTTATTACCTAAACGGTAATATGGGAGTAATTATCCCTTAAGTAATTAATCTTCTAGCTTATTAAGTTATCTATATTAATTGACGCTCCAGACTTGCTTCCATTGTACTAGTTAAGAAATGACCAGCTAAAATACCGCTAGTAAGGTAGTAGTTATCGTCAGAAACCTGATGTAAGGTTTCAAAACCGCTACGACGTTCGCGATCGCCTAGTACCCAGTAACGCTGCACAATAGTATCTGGACAAATCCAGCCTTCACCTTCTATTTGCCCTAAGATATTGTGTTGCAACAGAAAAGTATATTGGCGATCGCTGTCATGGAGTCTGCCTTTATATTGACAAGATATTTCCGAGCGATCGCTACCAGGAAATACCAACCTTGTTGCCATAGAAAACCAGTCATCACGATTCCAAACCACCAAAGTCATTCCTTTAAAGCTGATCGGCATACTATCACGTTCCAGCCAACTTCCTTGCATAATCCAGCGTCCTGGTTCTAACAAAAAACTATGAGCCACCTTGTAAATTCCTTTGAGTTTTTAAACACAGCAATAATTACTAGGAGGTCAGGAGTATGGCTAAAGACACGCTGCGCTATCAGTATTTCGGTATTTCAGTATTTGAGTATCTCAGTATTTCCCAAGTAAGAAAAAATTCTCACCTTTCACCTGTTACCTGTCAACTGTCACTTGTTACCTGTCACCTGATGCACTTCTCCCAACAGCATTTCTTGATTTGCTCCAGTTGCAGTAGGAAGATTGCCAGGAATACCTAACTGTCGCCAGTAGGCCAGGACTGCGAAGGCGATCGCTTCTTTAAACGTCGCACTCAAACCGACTTCATCTGTAGTTAAAACTGGCACTACTCCCAATAATGATTCTAACCGATGTTTTAAGTATAGATTCTGACTACCACCCCCACATAATAATACCCGTTCTGGCATTTTCCGTAAATAAGTACGATAACTGTGGACTATAGAAGCGGCTGTTAGCTCTGTAATTGTTGCCAACACATCTCCGGGGCTAAGTTGATAGGTTTGTGCATCTTGTAAACAATCATGTAGATAACTAACACCAAATAACTCACGCCCGGTTGATTTAGGCGGTGGTAAATGGAAATAATCTTGATTCAGCCATTCTTCTACCAAGGTATGGCAAGGAGTACCACTAGCAGCCCAACTGCCGTTTTCATCGTAACTTTTAGCCCCATTGGTAAAATGCTGGACTGCCAAATCCAACAGACTATTTCCAGGGCCAGTATCCCAACCGCGAATTTGGGAAAGCCAGTCATCATTTCGGGGTGGTAAATACGCAACATTACCAATACCACCTATATTTTGAACACATCTGCTTTCCTCGGGATGACTGAGCAGAAAAGCATCTACTCTAGGAACTAGTGGCGCTCCGTGACCACCAGCAGCGATATCAGCTAAACGGAAATTACTGACCGTAGTGATATCTGTCAAGTGAGCAATGACCGCCCCTCGACCAAGTTGTAGACTGTAACCCAGTGATTGGGGAGTAGGTAAAATATTTCCTGAGCCGTAACAACCTGCTGGCCTATGAAAAACGGTTTGACCGTGGGAACCAATTAAAGTTGCTGGTGGATGACCGATTTGAATATTTTGGGCTGCTTGGGCAAGAACAATGGCGATCGCATCGTCTAGTGCTGCTAATTCTGCCATTGATATCGCCTCACCAGCACAAATGGCTAAAATGCGCGATCGCAGTTCCGTCGGATAAGGGTAAGTTTCCCCTGCTAATAATTCAACTTTTATATATAAATCTGTACCGATAATATCTACTAAGACAGCATCTATACCATCTACAGATGTGCCACTGATCAATCCTATAACCCGATTTTGTTGCATATACAAAGATTTTAGTGTGATTTCAACAGGTAGTTTAACTCAAATGTTACTGACATTAACATCAAAAGTTGCCACTATTGATTCTTAAACACTGATTTTTTTCAGTGGCAATAATGTGCAAATCTATGTTCTTGAGCAATCTCACCAATTGTTGAGTTAGAGAATCCTTAAAAAGAAGTTTCCAGCGAGAATATTGACTTTCGGGAATCACTATTTCAGTAATATGATATTTTTCAGCAACTTCCGCAACTTCTTGAGTAAGATTACTGCTATTTGCCCGAATAAAAGTCCCTGTAAATTCTTGAGATAATTTTTCACAACTATCAACGTGCAAACTTTCTTCCTTAGGATAGTAGATTAAATAACCTGTAACTCTGGTTAAGGGGTGTAATTCCATTGGGACAAGAATTCATCAACAACAATCTTCAGATTTGATTTGAAGTCAAGAGCCACTTTT
>CAKZGI010000390.1 GCA_936914905.1 uncultured Trichormus sp.
AAGTGGCTCTTGACTTCAAATCAAATCTGAAGATTGTTGTTGATGAATTCTTACCTCAATCGAATTACACCCCTTAACCAGAGTTACAGGTTATTTAATTAGAGTTACAGGTTATTTAATTAACTATCCTTAGCATCTAAATTTTACTCATCCGAGTGGAGCTCCTAATGGTGCTTCAAAAAAGTTGATAGGAGATTCGCCAACGGATGCAAATAAAATGCCTTACTGAGGCAAAGTAATGATTTGAGAGTTTGGAAAATCGCCCATATCTGGCTGAGATCAAAATGTGAGGATAATAGCAAAATTTCGTTTCAAGACGACTGAGGAAATATTTAATTATAAATAATTATTTAGTAAGTTTTAACGGACTTCCTCTATGAGAATGGGAATTCATTCCCAGACATATCAAGCTGCTAAATGATAATACCGATATTACCCCTTCTTCTCCTCTTCCGTTGCATCTTTGCATGAGATAAAAAACAATCTTGATGACTAAATATAGTAATATTACAATGATAAAAAAGTTTCAGATCAGAAGAGAGTGGCAACAGGCATACCTAGCAAAAACGGACGTATCCACCAAAAAACTACAAAATCATTCCATATTGAATATGAAGGTAGAACGCCTATTGAAGATATATTAAGAGTTCAGCCAGCCAAGTTAAATCATGTAATTAGTTTTGAAGGAGAACCTAGAAATAAACTAATATATGGCGACAACTTAAAAGTGATTCGTAGGTTGTTAAATGATTATAATTTTAACGAAACAGTTAACTTAGTTCATATTGATCCACCATACTCAACAGGTAGCAGTTTTGAGTCTAGTAATAGAAACCATGCTTATCATGATCTCATGGAAGGTTCAGAATATTTAGAATTTTTGCACTAACGTCTGATTTTAATTGGAAAACTTCCATCATAAACAGATTATATTTATGTTCATTTAGATGAAAATATGGCTTTTGCTGTGAAAATTATCATGGATGAAATCTTTGGGGTTAAAAACTTGCGTAATTGGATTACTAGAAAAAAATGCAATCCTGAAAACTATACACGCAAACAATATGGAAATGTTGCTGATTTTATTATTCTTTATACAAGAACAGATAACTATGTATGGAATCAACCTTTCGAAAACTGGACAGAAGAGGCTATTAAAAAATAATATCAATATGTACAAGAATAAGCAGGAAGACTATATAAAAAAGTTCCTATCCATACTCCAGGAGTCAGAAAGGGAGCAACTCGTCAACCTTGGAGGAGTATGCTACTACCTCCTGGTTAACATTGTTAATATACACCAGAAACTTTAGAAGAAATGGATGCAAGGGGACAAATATACTGGTCTGCAAATGGTAATCCCAGAAGAAAAGTATATTTAGATAATAGTCAAGGTATTTCTATTCAAGATATTTGGCTTGATCTTAAATATGCACACAATCAAAATATTAAAATCACTGGTTATCCAACAGAAAAAATGTAGCTTTGATAAAATGGGTAATTATGGCCTCATCAAATCCTAGAGATATGGTTTTATATGCTTTCGCCGGGAATGGAAGTACTCTAGCTATCTCTGAAGAATTAGGGAGAAAATGGATAGGTATTTATAGTTTACCATTATCTATTGATAATATCAATAAACGTTTAGTTAATGGCAGTAAAGGAATGGGGGATTTTCTTAATGGCAAAAATGGTAATAATCAATATCAAAAAATCATCTTAATTGAAGTCAATATAATAATTTTGAGAACTGGGTTAGGTTTTTATGTTTAAAAATCACAAATTTTAGAGTTAATTTCTGAAGAACTAATCAAAAATTGGAACAGTGAACTTAACTCTCGAAGCAATTCTTTGTAAATCTTCCATCTAACATTTTTACTTTACAAAGTAAAACTTTACCTTACTAGTGAAGTTATCCCACATAGAACCGATAAGTAATCCAGTTCCACCCTTGAGCATCAATGCTTTTAAGAGTAAATTGTATGTTTGACCATAACTCAGTATTTCTGTGGTTTTATCTCAATTTTCACCTGTTATCTCATCTTCTTGAGAACCTCCTCTTTTAGAGTCATAACGAGCAAATCCAACTCCTAATGGAGTATCATCTAAGGGAGATATCAAAATATCTGCAGGAGTTTTATTTTGCCAGTTATCTAATACTTCATTTAGCATGACATATCTTCCAGCACGCACAGGACCACGAATTAAATAATCCTTGCTAAATAGTTTGTTAAACCATAAGAAAAAACTTTCTGTTAAGTCATAACCCTTTTGTCCTCGTGTACTTTGCTCTAAAAGTATTGCCATGAGAGTTTGATCAGGTATAGGACGGCTTTGCAAATTTTTTTTCACTTGCCCTATTGCACGAAATCTATAGCCAAAGTCTCTAATAATATCAGGTATTTTGCTTTTCCTCTTGCTCATTTCAACTGATGTATCTGGAGAGACGTATTTCCGAAAAACTCTCAGTAGTTTAATTAGCAGAGGATCAGGCTCTTTTGTGATAATCTCAAGTAAGTTTGCAGAGCTTTGACCTTATTCAACAACTTCTGTAAAACGCAATAATACCTTCTTATAGAGAATTTTAGCTTCATCCAAGGAATCTGGATAGAAAGGGGAATCAAATATAGTACTCCACTTAGATGCTGTTGTTTTATAACTAGCAAATGTATTAAAGATTATTTTCTTGTTTTTCCGAAAAGTACAAGTTATTAATATAACTAGTTGTGCTATTCTTGTCTAGGTGTTGATTCAAAAAGCTGTGGATACTCACCCGTCAACTTTAGATATCCACATATCCTGCGATCGCTCTCCTCTTCCTTTGCGTCTTTACATCTTTGCGACTACCCTTCGGAATCTCCTAACGGAGATTGCTCAAAACAAAAAAGCAATGTTCAAAATTTTTAAACAGCGATCACTCTTCTCCTTCCCTTCTTCCTTCGTGTCTATCCCTACAGTCCCATAAGAGATACATGGTTCATTTTTTCTTGACTTGTGCGTAATTCCTAACAAAGTTGAAAAATGGGATAAAGAACAAATCACCAGTAACGACTCCTTATGAACTTCCGCGAAGAATTTAAACTCCTCCTCCGCGCCCGCTACCCGCTGATTTATATTCCCACGTACGAAGAAGAACGGGTAGAAGCAGCTATCCGTGAACAAGCCACAAACCAAGGAAATCGCCCTGTTTATACCTGGGATTTTGTCGATGGTTATCAAGGAAACCCTAATGATGCGGGATTTGGAAAGCGCAACCCCTTACAAGCTTTGGAATTTATAGAAAAATTACCTGCTACTGCACCCGCGGTGTTAATTCTCCGGGATTATCACCGCTTTTTAGATGATGTGGCCATTTCTCGCAAACTCCGCAACTTAGCCCGACTGCTGAAATCTCAACCGAAAAATATTGTTTTATTATCGCCACGCATCGCTATTCCTGACGATTTAATGGAGGTGTTAACGGTGGTTGAGTTTCCTTTACCAGCTGCACCGGAAATTAAAACCGAGGTAGAACGGTTATTAAAAGCCACTGGTCACTCTCCATCTGGTAAATTTCTTGATGACTTGGTGCATTCCTGTCAAGGATTATCAATGGAACGGATACGCCGAGTTTTAGCCAGAGCGATCGCATCCCATGGAGAATTACAACCAGAGGACGTTGATTTAGTTTTGGAGGAAAAACGCCAAACTATCCGCCAAACCCAAATCCTAGACTTTTATCCCGCCATTGAGCAGATTTCTGATATAGGAGGACTCGATAACCTCAAAGATTGGCTGATTCGTCGGGGTGGTTCATTCACAGAACGAGCACGACAGTACGGATTACCCCACCCCCGTGGTTTAATGTTGGTGGGGATTCAAGGAACTGGTAAATCTTTAACAGCCAAAGTGATCGCACATCATTGGCATTTACCCCTCTTACGCTTAGATGTAGGGCGGTTATTTAGCGGTTTAGTCGGTGAATCGGAATCCCGCACCAGGCAAATGATTCAAGTCGCAGAAGCCCTTGCACCCTGTATATTGTGGATTGATGAAATTGATAAAGCCTTTTCTGGGTTAGGTAGTAAAGGTGATGCGGGAACAACTACCCGGGTATTTGGAACATTTATCACCTGGTTAGGAGAAAAAACTTCCCCTGTATTTGTCGTTTCTACTGCTAATGATATCCAAGCCTTACCCCCGGAGATGTTGCGGAAAGGGCGTTTTGATGAAATTTTCTTTGTTGGTTTACCTACTCAAGAAGAGAGAAAAGCAATTTTTAACGTCCATTTATCCCGATTGCGTCCCCATAACTTGAACAGCTATGAAATTGACAGATTAGCTTACGAAACACCTGATTTTTCGGGCGCTGAAATTGAGCAAACATTAATTGAAGCGATGCACATTGGTTTTAGCCAAAATCGTGACTTTAGCACCGATGATATTTTAGAAGCCGCTAGTCAAATCATACCTTTAGCGCGAACTGCGGTAGAACAGATTCACAAGCTGCAAGAATGGGCTGCTGCAGGGAGAGTGCGTTTGGCTTCAAAGCATAGTCCTTTGAGTGAACGTATTCAACGCCAAATGTAATAATATTTTAGTCAAAATTACTTGATCAATAGTTCATGGTTTAATGGTACTTTACTATGGACTGTTGATTAAAACAGGGACTGGGGATAATAACCTTCTAGCTCTTGCCTATTGCCTCTTGCGTCTTCCCAATTACCACTAACTAAAGGATATAAAAAGGATATAAATATGCTTTCTGGCTTGCTGAAACTTATACTAGGTTTCTTATTAGCGATCACAGTTTTATTAGGTAGCGGACTAACAATAGCTCTTTATTTTGTCAATCGTACTGCCATACCCCCTGCAAGACCTACATTTGCTAACGATAATCCCCAAACGAAACCAGACAAACCAAAAGTCACTCAAGTAAAAGCCACATCCACACCCAAACCTACTCCCAGTTCCACACCCAGTCCTACTCCCACTCCAACTGAATCACCTGATTCATTACCACCAGGAGCTTACCAAGGTATTGTAACTTGGTCACAAGGCTTGAGTATGCGAGATCAACCAACCCTGGATGCTCAAAGTGTAGGTGGGGTTGGTGCTAATCAAAAAGTAATTATTTTAGAAGAAAGCCCAGATAAAAATTGGCAAAAAATTCGTATTGAAGGTACTGATAAGGAAGGTTGGGTAAAAGCACGTAATACTAAACGAGTTTATTGACACTCTTTTGTCTAAAGGCTAGAACTGCAAAGCGAAAGTCAAAAGTCAAAAATCTTATAGAATAGGCTTTTCCTCACTCCTAAATTCATGCAACTAAATATGAGTTTTTAACTCTATGGGGTTGATATGCTGTCAACATTCTTGTAGCTTCTTCCGCAGAGAGGGGGTGACTAAAAAAATACCCTTGCATAATTTCACATTGGAGAATTCGCAGTGCATTTAGTTGTTCTTCAGTTTCCACTCCTTCAGCAACTACTGATAAATCAAGTCCATGTGCCAAGGAAATAATCGCTGTTGTAATCGCTGTCTGACGATCCTTATTAGCTAAATCCCGCACAAAAGACTGATCTATTTTTAAGGCGTGAATAGGAAAATCTTTTAAATAACTTAGAGAAGAATATCCTGTACCAAAATCATCAATTGATATAGTAACTCCTATTTCATCTAATTCTCTTAAAATTTTTTGAGTCAATTCTACATCTTGCATAGCTACAGTTTCAGTAATTTCTAACTCTAAATACCTGTGGGCTAATTTAGTTTCCGATAATACCTGTTCTACTATACCAACTAAGTTAGGTTGCTGAAATTGTCTGGCTGAAAAATTCACAGCCACTGATAGAGATGATAAGTTTAGTTTCTGCTGCCAAGCTTTGTTTTGTAAACAAGCAGTTTTTAAGACCCATTCAGAAATTGGGAAAATTAATCCAGTTTCTTCCGCAATAGGAATAAAAGTAGCTGGTGGAATTAAACCTAGTTCTGGATGTTGCCAACGCAGTAGAGCTTCCATTTTGGTAATTTCACCCGTAGAACTATTTACTTGCGGTTGATAGTAAACTTTGAATTCTTGGCGTTCTAAGGCATTGTGTAAGCTATTTTCTAAAATGAACAATTCTGTAGCTTGGGAATTGATAGCTGCGTGATACACTTTATAGCTATTACGTCCTTGTAATTTCACAAGAGATAATGCCGCCTCAGCATTTTTTATTAATGTTTCTCCATCTTCTCCGTGTTGCGGATACAAAGCAATTCCAATACTGGGACTAATATTTAAGTGATAATTATCTATCTTAAATCCTTCTTTAAATGCTGCGAATATGCGCTCTTGGATGAGATCAATATTATAAATCTCACTAATTTCTGGTAGGAGAATAATGAACTCGTCCCCTCCCCACCGCGCAACTATATCATCTGAACGCAGAGATTTTTTAATACATTGGGCAACCATTTGTAACAATTTATCACCAATACTATGACCTAGACTGTCATTAATTTTTTGGAAGCGGTCTAAGTCTAAAAAACATACACCCAAGCTATGATTATGACTGACTTTTGTCAAAGCATCAATCAGTAAACTTTTAAGTAATACTCTATTTGGTAAATTAGTTAAAATATCATGTAAGGCTTGATAATTGATTGTATTTGAAGCTAACTTTTCGGCAGTAATATCCCGAAAGATCCAAACTTGACCGATATTTTTTTTATACCTATATTGCTGTTGATAAAAAGGACTAAAGATTCGTCCATCTCTAAAAAGAATATTCTCACGAATTTGAATATCTGGATTCTGATCTAATTTCCTAAGAATTGATAAATAATGTCTAGGAGTGTCTAATTTTTTGATGGCAATTCTCAATGCTTGTTTATAATTACCTGATGTGATTATCAATTCAGGTATACCCCACATTTCCAAAAATTTTTTATTAAATCCTACAATTTTATCTAGGCTATCTACTATTAAAATGCCATCTGTAGCAGATTCTAAAGTTGCTTTTTGCAAAAGCAGTAGTTTTTCCGACTCAGTTTGTATACGTTGGCGTTCAGATATTTCTTTCTCTAATTTTATTGACGAATATTCTTCTGATTCTGTGAAATTTAAATTATTATTCTGTTGCTTTTTTGGTTGGTCTTCGCTAAATTTAGTGACAAAAAAATTAAAAATAGATAGAGAAATCAATTGAATCCCTACGCCGGTGATTACCCCAATCATCAAAATCATCATATTATTCTTGCTCTAGTAGACTGCTGCTGATGTTTGTATTGTTATATTTGTGATTTTGCACAATGAATTAATCCACCTTATTTATACCTTATTTCAGCATCAATAAATCAAAAATTAAGTAGTAACCCAGATTAATGGTGATAACCATAAGTTATCAATATGATGCCGTTATCAGTTGTCAATTTGTTTGTACTCATCTGAAAATGCCGTGACGACGTGTTAGTCATAAAACTAATTACAGTTTTCATATCCTGATCTGGTTCAAAACCACAATTTTCTGAACTGTAAACCTTTTAAGATAAAGAAAGGTAATTTAAAAGCTTATCTTAAGTATTATCACTAATGAACTTTTCAAATGTCAATATATTAAGAAGCTAGTATACCGAATACTTATAATCAATAAAAGATATAAAGATATATTGAGATATAATCTAGGAGTTACGCAGTGATAACAAAAAATCAACCACTTATAGTTAAAGGCTTCACTTGGTATTGCGTATATTGGCGCATCAAATAAATAATGGTCGATTATATCAAAGATTTGATGAAGTAAGGCTCTAACTAATTAGCAATTAAATTGATAGAGATATCTGTGAACCTTGTTGAGTTTTGTTAACTTCTATCCGCGCTTGGAAGGCTTCTTTTAAGTGGGGAATATGAGTTACTGTAAGTATACAGGCGAAATCACTAGCGATCGCATTAATCGCCGCAATCAAGCGATCGCACCCTTCATTATCCTGAGTACCAAAGCCTTCATCTACAATTAATAGTTGTAAGGCTGCTCCCGCACGTTGAGCCAATAATTTCGCTAACGCCAAGCGAATCGCAAAATTAATTCTAAACGCTTCACCCCCAGAATAAGTTTCATAGGCTCGCGTTCCCCTCGCATCAGCAATTAAGATATCTAAAGTATCGATCAACTTAGCATGTTTCCTAGTTGATTTTCCACTACGTCCCGCTTTACGGGTAATAAATTGTACGTGCAGCTGATTAGCACTCAACCGCGAAAGTAGTTGATTTGTCTCAGCTTCCAGTTGTGGTAACACATTTTCAATCATCAGTGCTTGGATACCATTTTTACCAAAAGCCTGGGTTAATTCCTGATAAACATGATGTTGCTGCTGACAATATTTTAATTGTTCCTGTTCTTGCACATACTGAGTCTGCAACGTTTCTAATTGATGTAATAGTTGTCCTACACGCCCCAAATTAGCGATTTTATCATCAAGTTCCCTTCTGCGAATCGCTATTTGCTCTTCTAAAGCATTAATTTGCTCCGTTGGGTTCGCTGTAGCTTTTAATTGCTCCACAGTGCTTTCAATTTGAGTAGCAAATTTTTGCTGATCTGCTAATCTACTCTTGTGAGAATTTGCCAAATCTTGTAATCTTGTCTCAAGTTGAGGATACTGTTGTTGAGCCGACAAAAACTGTTGATAACGCAACTGCCAAGATTGTGACTCACGTAGAGCTTGACGCAACTTATTGTGTTGTTCAGAACTGTAGTTAAGCTCTTTAATTTCCTGAGTTAAAGCTTCTACTTGTTTAGCTGTATCAGAATCTGTTTGTTCTAACTGAATTTTGACCTTAAGTTCGTCAATGCTAGCTTGTAATTCTGGTTTTCTGGCCGCTAATTGAGCCTGTTTTTTAGTAGCATCTTTAATTTGTGCTTGTTTAATTTCTGCCCATCGCCAACGCTCTACTTCACTTCTAGCTAAAGTATGGTCTTGTTCATTATAGTTCAACTGTTGCAGATACTGGTCTAATTCCTGGAGTTCTGCTTGTTTATCAGGAGCATAATCTCCTTGCAAAGAACGTTCTAAATATTCTCGTTCCAGAGCCATTTGTCGTAACTGTTCTTGAACATCTGTAGTTGCTTGTAATTGTGCGGCTAATTGTCCCCTTTGTTCACGCAAAGCATCATAACCAGCTAATTGCTGAGAAATTTCTCGATATTCTTGTCTAAGTACCTGAATTTCTCTCTCAGAAACTGCCATTTGTTCCCGCACTACCCAAAATTGCCCTTGGGTATCTTCATACTCTAGTTGAGTTTTTTGTATAACGCGACTCCAGTGATGCTCATCTAGAGGACGTTCACACAAAGGACACAAAGCATTAGGATTTTGGAGTATTTGTAATTTTTGCTCTAGTTCTCTCAGTACTTTCTCGTAATCTCGTTGATGGGCTTGCAAACGTTCGATAAAGTGTCGGCGTTCCTGTCCTTTTTCCTGTACCCGCTGTAAATAAACCCGTTTTTTTTCCAGTTCTTCAATTTGTATACCCACATCTAGCACCGCTTGTTGTAGTTGAGGTTGACGACGATGTTGATTTTGGAGTTGGGTTTCTGTAGCTTGCAGTTGTTCCAGCCGCGCTACTAAACTAGCATGAGTGCGATCTAATTCATTTTGTAAACTTAACCGTTGTTGTAATAAAGGATTCACTTGCATTTGCAACTGATCGAAATAATTAAGATACTTACGAGCCGAGGCTAATTGAGCTGAAGCAGTTTCTACTTCCGAAGATTTGGTGAGAGTTTGTTGAATTTCTCGCTCTTGTTGTTCTAAAGCTTCTAACTGAGCTTGAGCTTGTTGAAATTTAAGGTCAATTGCTTGGACTTGTTTAGTAAGCTGTTGTTGTTGTTGTTGTCGGAAGCTGGTAGCGCGGGTATGTTGTTCAAATTTAACAGCAAAAGCTTCCTCTTGGGATTGCAGACTTTGATATTGAGCATATCGGGCGGTAATTTCGGCAGCTTGATCTAAAATGACTTCTAAATCTGCTAATTGGGATTTAACAGCTAATTGTTCTTGATGCAAGCGATCACAATCTTGGCTAAGATTTTGATATTGTTGGCACACAAAATTAAGTTGTTGTTCCCAACTTTGGCGTTGATGTTGGACAACTTGCAAACTTTGCAATTGAATCTTATCAAAAGCTTGCTGCTGTTGAAGACTATTCAGTTGAGATTCTAACGCCACTCTTTGCGCTTCCGTTGTTTCCCGTTGTTCGAGTTGGACTTTGATATTGTCCAAAGAACGCTCTAACTCTTCTGCCCTTCCTTTATAAAGTTTAGAACTGTCCTTAGCTCTTTCTTCTAATAGATCATATTGATTGAGTTTTAACAACTCTGCTAAAATTTCCTTCCGTTCAGTAGGACGCTTGAGCATGAATTCATCTGCTCGTCCTTGACGCAGGTAAGCAGAATTAATAAAAGTTTCGTAATCGAGCTTGATATGTTGTATAATTACATCCTGCGTTGCTCGCATCCCTTTAGCAGTTAGGGGACGAAATCCAGCAGGAGTTTCAATTTGAAATTCGAGGATGCTAGTGGCACCCTGTGCGCGAGTACGAATTACGCGATAAGTTTGTTGGTTATTGTAGAAAGTAAAATCAACTCTGACTTCTTTTGCGCCAGAATAGATAACATCATCTTCAAGAGTCGCACGGCTTTCACCCCAAATAGACCAAGTGATAGCTTCCAGAAGGGAAGATTTACCCGCACCATTAGAACCACAAATACAAGCCGTATGCAAACCGCTAAAATCTAAAGTTGCATCACGGTAACTAAGGAAGTTTTTAAGGATAAGTTGAACTGGGATCATTCAGGCTATAGCGCCATATATACAATTTTGATAATGAGCAGTACAGATGCACTTTTTGTTAGTTTAGCTGTCTGAATATCACGTTTCTAGTCTTGAAGACATTAATTTTACAGAAATTTACAATTCAGCAGCAATTTTTTTACTATTTGATGGTTAGAGTAGAAATCAATCAAAAAAACCGAGGTTAGCATAAACAGTCCCAAGCCAATAATAGACAATAATATTTAGAAGCAGGAGATTACAGGACTTATGTAAAATCTCTCTGCAATTCTCTTTTCTGTATTTCGTATCCCTTCGGAATGCTACGCGAATACTTCTTCGCAGTTAATTTTTCTTCTTAGAAAGTGGAGATTATTGAGGAAGCTAATTTTTATACATTTCCCCATTCCTCAGGTTTGGTAAATGGTGTTGAGGTGAAAATGTTATTCTGTGTAATTAATGTCTCGCAGCAAGCATCAGAGCAAACATTGTCAATCTGGGGAGAAACAGCAACAATGATTCAAACTTTACAGAAAGAAGTCACATTTGACGAATTTATTGCCTGGTATCCAGAAAATACAGAACACTGTTATGAATTCCATTATGGAGTAATTGCCCAAATGCCGAAACCAAAAGTTAAGCATTCAAAATTCGCAGGATTTATCATCCCTGAACTCAATTTCCTGTTGAGACAATATAAATTACCCTTCTTTATTCCCAGAGAATGTATCATCAAATCTGTAAAAGGAAAATCTGGATATGAACCAGATGTGAGCTTGTAAATGAACCAAGATGGGAATCTGAATCAGTCATTACTCAAGGCAGATCAGTGAAATTAATCATTTAAGTTGTTACCACCAATTGGCGTGATTTTTTTTTAAAAAAACTGGGTGACTATGAGGATCTAGGTATTCCAGAATATTGGATTTTCGATTATTTAGCTTTGGGTGGGAGAAATTTCATTGGTAATCCTAAACAACCGACTATTTCTGTTTATGAATTAGTAGATGGAGAATATCAAGTTACTCAATTTCGTGGAAATGAAACCTTGAAATCGCCACATTTTCAGAGTTGAAATCGCCACATTTTCAGAATTGAATTTGACGCTTGAGCAGATTGTTCATATTTAGTGAAAGGTTGATTAGAAAGGAATTCCATCCAACATTTGAGCAAGTGGAATACGTTCTCCAGCTTTTGCTTGCTGTAATGATATTTTCAGAACTACTGTGACAGACTTAATAGGAGTATCATCTGGGTCATTTTCTAATTCATCTGTAGATTCATCAAATAGAACAATAACTCGGACACGACCAGGTATTTCTACATTGATGGCTTGATCTAGTAACAATTGTTCTTTTTCGTCAGTTGTTCCTGTAACTTCTACTGCTTTCATTTGTCTGTCCAAACTTCATATATATTTACATTTATTTTATATTTTCGCTAATTTTCAAGGAAATTGCTGTTTTTCAATTGTGGCAGAATTGTCAAAAATCAAGAATAACAAATTATAGGACTTACGCAACTGTCACAGTCAATGTCTCTTTTAGGGTGCGTTAGATCTCACAAATCTATTGATACTAACCAATTTATAGGTCTGTTGCACCCTACTAATATGCCAGTTGCCTAAATCCTGAATAGCACTTCCCCCATCGCATCATACCCACTCCGGTTAATCAGTGAGAATTCCCCTACCTGTGTGAAAATTGCTCAACTCTATCTCCCCCTACAGCCGACACCCTATTCCCCCATAAGAGTATCATTCCCTACTTGACAAAGTACTCATAATAGAATAAGGTCGTTCGCAAATACTTCTTACGAAATACTAAAATTTATGCCTTGCTCAAGACGAACACACTTCCCTCGTTACCCCTCCCAATCCGTAAATCGCTATCTATATAGGTAATATCTAACCATCCTTGTTGGTCGCTGTTGATAGGAAAGTCAATGGCTGTAAATTTCTCACCGGATTCAATTTGTTGGATAAAATATGCTGGTGATTTATAGCCAACTAGCTTTTGTAAGCCAATAATAGAACGTTGGAATTTTACTTCGACTCGACGCTCAGAGACTTGTTTAAATTTAGCGGCTACGCTGACTAATCCTTCTAAATAAGGTAGTCCATAGATTTCAGCTATGTTATAAACACTGGTAGTTTCTACTCGAATACATTGGTGAATCGGGCCAAGTTTATAAAAGGGAAAACGATCTAGGTTTAACAAAACTTTGCTGGTAGTGTATAGTAGTCGCCAATCACCTTCTAGTAAGTGGGTGGCTTCTAAAGGGCGCGGTGTGGGGTTAAAGGCTTCTAAGCCTGCGATCATAGCTAGAATAGCCTGTTTTTGGCTTTCAGTTGCCAGCAAACCGCGATTTGTACCAGCAATTGCTGCTAAAAGAGCAGGTTTTTTTATCATGGCCTTCTACCTCAAAATATAACTATAAAATCAGAATTAACAATCTTAATTAATTTTCTGTGTATACAGCCATGTAATCTACTAGGAATGACAGGCTGTTTACTATAGGCCTATTAAATTAATTTTTTTGTTTAATTCGGATTTATAAATCAAAGAGTTGAATCATTAACTAAATTATCCCGTATCAAATGATAAACTCTTAATGTCTAGTTACAAAAACCTCTTCGTACATTCGTTGATATGTTAAATTCTCCTCTACGTGAGCAACCCCGAAACCAGCGAGCTACAGTAATTCCCTTGAAGCAAGAGTCCTCAATGTTGGACTGGTTGCAATCTAGCGGTCGTCTCATAGCACGAGAACCTCACGAATCAGCTGTTTCCGAACAAGAAGAAGAAATATCAGATTTTCTGGGTGGAGAAGATGCAATTGGCGACCTTGACTATGATGATGATAATGATATCGCTATAGATGAGGACTAGTCAGAAGAGGCTTGGGGACTTAGTTTCGAGCAAAATCAACAGTCTCTTTTTGCCGTTTTTATTTTAAGTGTGGAGTGAAGGGAAATTTGCTGTGGACGCTAAACTATCTCCTAATCAAGGTTTGAACATTTCTGGTATTGGGTTGGCTTCTTTGTTAGCCCTTTCATTGACTGCAACTGCATTGATTTTAGATTGGCTGGGGCACAGATTACCCTGGTATCCAAGTTCCCTCACAATGCCGTTTTTACTGTGTTCTGTGGGTGCTGCGGCTGCTGGTAATTGTGTCATACCCCTATTACAAGCATTGAAAACAGGGCAAGTTATTCGGGAAGATGGGCCTCAAGGACATTTGAAAAAAGCTGGAACTCCTACTATGGGGGGTGTTTTTTTCATACCTGTAGCTGTAATCGTTGCCTGTGTGTTGTCTAACTTTGCTCAAGATGTAGTTGCTGTTTCTGTTTTAACACTCAGCTATGGTTTAATTGGCTGGATAGACGATTGGCAAATTTTGCGTCGTAAATCAAATAAGGGTATATCTCCGAAGATGAAACTGGTTTTGCAGATCCTTTTTGCGACTGGTTTCTGTCTGTGGATGATGTTGAATAGGGATTTTAGTATATCAAATATTGCCTTACCTTGGGTTAGTTTTTCCCTACCTTTAGGATTACTCTTTTGGCCTTTGGCTGGTTTTGTGTTGCTAGCAGAAAGTAATGCTACTAATTTAACAGATGGGATTGATGGGTTAGCAGGGGGAACAGTTGCTATCGCTATTTTCGCATTAGGTGCTTTTATTACACCAACTTCACCTGATCTGATGATATTCTGTACAGCCATAAGTGGTAGTTGCTTAGGATTTTTAGCCCATAACCGCAACCCAGCCCGTGTTTTCATGGGAGATACCGGTTCTCTAGCATTAGGCGGTGCTTTAGCTGCTGTTGCACTACTAACTAACAGTTTAGTAGTCCTGTTTATTCTTAGCGGTATCTTTTTTGTGGAAACCCTGTCTGTGATGGCGCAAGTGAGTTATTACAAAGCCACCAAAGGCCCAGATGGTAAAGGTAAGCGTCTATTGAAAATGGCTCCATTACACCATCACTTAGAATTAACTGGCTGGTCAGAATTGCAAGTAGTTTCCGTTTTCTACATTATCGCCGCGATTTTAGCCACTATCTGCTTGACAATGATTAAATTCTGAAAACTTTAGCATACAACGAAAATAAAATAGAAAACCCCCTATAAATTAGGGGGTTTTCTATTTTTCTTGCTTCATTTAGTCAGTTAGTCATATTTTTTATTTAACTTTTGCTTAACCTGTTCATAAATCTCAATTGTGATCAGAGATAAACTATGATCTTGAGCATAAGTTTCAATCTTTTTACGAGCAAAAGGACGGACAAAAACGGGAATCTCTTTGAGTTTAGCTTCGGCTTCAGCAGTCCATTGCATTTTCTCACTCCTAGATTTTTAGGTTTCACTTTTGATAGTTTACAGGTTCTACTGATCCGCTGTCGCCTGTTTTAGCAAATGCACCAATTCTGCTAAAATCAGTTTTTCGATTCTCAGTCGCACAGCGTTACTGGAACCGGGAATAGAAAAGATTAATTTATTTTGATAGATACCAGCTACAGTGCGAGATGCGATTGCACGTGAACCAATTTCTTGATAAGTTAAAAAGCGGAATAATTCACCAAATCTAGGTAAAGTCTTTTCTAAAAACTTTTCAATAGCATCATAAATGCTATCTCTGGGTGCAATTCCTGTGCCACCATTGAAAATTAAAGCATCTAAATTTGTATTTTTACCCAGCAGTTCTATCTGTTTTCAAACCTGTGCTGGTTCATCTTGCATAATTGTTTAACCATCAATAATATGATTAGCAGTCAACAAGAATTGGTGAATCAATTGAGCACTTTTATCTGTTTCAGGGGTGCGTGTATCAGTGAGGGTGACAACTGTACAAATAACAGACATTTCTGCTGAGTCTGGATGTGGTTGCAGTTTCATAGATATAGATACGGAAATCTCAGCCAATAACCGAACAAAAATTTAAACACGTAACAAGGAGAGCTAAGCTTACCTCGACCTAAAGGCACGAGGCTTTAGCCACAGATTTGAGTCATCAGGAAGAGAGAGAACTGCCCAGGCCACTTGTTGCCTCTTTCAGAGGAGCTTCTCTAACAAGTCGGCAGAGCCGGCCAACGCAGTGGCTCTTCTAATTGACAATTCATCCCTGGACTTTCAGGAAGGCTTACAGACTTTCCCAAAGCAGCAATATTAATAGCAGCGTTTATATCACCATCATGTTCAAATCCACAATGCCCAGACCTAAAAACTTTCCCCTGGCAATAGGACTTGCCCTTGACTGGGTGAATATGTCCGCATCGGAAACAAGTTTGACTGGTATATGCAGGTGGGACAAAAGCAACTTGTACGCCGGCAATCTATCAGTCAGTTATTAGTAGGAAAAGGCAAGATGTAGAAGATAAAAGGTAGGAGTTTTTTAATTTGTCATTTATTTCTCCCTTATATCCCCCTGCTTACTTCCCTTTCACCTATCACTTTATTTTACTTAGGATTTGCTTAATCCAAGTCCGTTTTCTTGAGCGTAGCGTTCCATAAAGCGCATAAAGCGAGCCCATTCTTCGGCAGTTTTCATCAGATAAACAGCTTCTAATGCTTCCGGTTTACCATTGACAAATTTACCCTTAACTTCGCGGGTAAGAATTTCGCCTTCTTCGTCAATCATATACATCCCGGTGATTTCATCAGTGCCACCTTGACCCAAAATCTGGGGATTGGTAAAAATAAATGTCGCTGTACCTTGATCACCACTACGTGATCGTGTCAAGCGTACATCTGGAACTACTACTTCGTCAACGCCTCTAGAAAACTGGATTTTTGCCATGATGAATGAATTTTAAGTTTTGTGATGTTTAGTTTAATATTCTCTCATCTTACAGCAGGCATTTGGTGATGGTAGTGGAATCTCTTAAATAGCTCAGAACTTAGGCGACAGCCATCCTTAGGCATCCTTTTCCTGCAAAATCCCCCAATAAGTACCTAGATATAATTAATTACACAATGTCATTGCGAATGTAGCGAAGCGGAATGTATCCGTTCGGGACACTGCGTGAATGCTTAGGGTGCCGGAGGCTTGAGCAATCACAAGGCTTGGGATTGCTTCGCTCGCAATGATTGTAAATATTATCGATGTTGATGATGATTCAGTACTATTTGATGCACATATAACCGATTGTAACGGTAAAATTATCTATTCTCCTGGCTAACCTGTGCTGAATTTCGGCTATGTTGCACCAGGAGTTTCGTCTACCCAAATAAGCTACTGCTCAACAGTCGCTAGTTGCTCCTCGTTTCCCTGAAGTTGAGGGATCAACAACAAGGACAGCTACTTTTAACCTATACCCTGTTTTTACTGGAGACTTTAAGCAAAGTGGTCAAGCTTTCCAAAGTCCCTCACAACCAGATAAAGCCTAGTATTTGACTTAAATAAGATTTTTCTCCAAGAGAATACTTTGATTTTAATCAAACCGTTACTTGTTAGAAATAACAAGTAACGGTTTTATCTATTTCATCGGACTTAAGCTAAAATTAATAAGCTAATATTATTTCCAATCGCATAACTACTGTAATACAGATAGTTATAATAAAACATGGCTTACACCACGCTTCGCCATAAGACAACATAGTGATCGCCTATTGGATCAACTACTCCCTTCCCACTAAAAGAATATAGTAATGGGTTAGAGGGATAATGCTTCTGCATAACGTGGAATCCCACACCCCTAATTTCTTACTGGGAAGGGAGTCTCTAATATTTATGATCACCTTTCACTCAGCTTCGCGTTCTAATATCAAAGTCACGGGTCCATCATTTTCGATTCTCACTGACATCATTGCACCAAATTCACCGGTTTCGACTTTTAAACCGCTGGCTCGTAATTTGTCAACAAAGCGATTATATAAATCTACAGCTAATATTGGTTTAGCAGAAAGGTCAAAAGAAGGACGACGACCTTTACTACAATCTCCATAGAGGGTAAATTGACTAATTACTAATAATTCGCCGTTAATTTCTTGTACAGATCTTTGCCATCTGTCACTACCCTCACAATCAGGAAATAATCGTAGTTCTAAGCATTTACGAACCGTCCAATCAAGTTCAGCATCAGTGTCTGTCTGAGAAATACCCACAAGTAAATTTAATCCCTGACCAATTTTTCCGATGATTTCCCCATTTATACTTACTTGCGATGATTTAACTCGTTGAATAATAACGCGCATATTTATTAATTAGGATAGTGGATTAAATAACCTGTAACTCTGGTTAAGGGGTGTAATTCTATTGGGGCAAGAATTCATCAACAACAATCTTCAGATTTGATTTGAAGTCAAGAGC
>CAKZGI010000391.1 GCA_936914905.1 uncultured Trichormus sp.
CTGGTGTATAGATATTATTGGCACTCTTACACCTTATTTAATCCACTTTCCTTAGCATCAACCGCTTGAGTCTGAAAACGCTTGAGGGCTGCATCAGTAGTAGCATGATCTACTGTTAGATCAATAGGAATTGCGATCCCTTTCACCTGCTTCCAAGCTAACTTAACTTCAGTAACTACATTAGCTCGTTCTGCTGGATAGTTATGAAGGTATTCCTTGATTGGTAAATATCCATTAGATTTGATATAAATCTTATATTCGGTTTTCTCAAAAATATGAGCAAGTTCAGCTAAAGTTAGTCCTGAATAAGTTAAGGTAGCTTCATAAGTTAAGGTAGCTTCATTTAACAGAGCTAGATATAGTTAGAGTAATTTCTAATTTTTTTGAGTTGATCAGGTTTAGCATTAAATCCAGGGTTGGTGTAAGTTTGCTAAAACCATACGTTAGTTTCTATAAAGAAAATATCGCTTTTCTGTGGATTATCATTTCTAATGTCTATTACATCAGCTTGAATTGTGATATTAATCGCCATATATCAAATACTTCCAGCCATATCTGTAATTACAGTATCCACAGCAGTAGGATATTTTTCATCAGAATAATATCGTTTAGCATTAGCCATCACATGATTGATAACATCCCAGCCATCATCACTGAGAGAAACCAATTCCAGTAATTGATTCAACCTTTCTGCTGGAATATCTTTTAACAATTGACCAAATGCAAAATTCATAAATGGAGATGCAAAAACTTTAACTCCTCTAAAATCTATCTTCACCGATTCACCAGTCAGCAAACAGGGATGAATCTGATCATATAACTTTTGTCCACCCTCAGCAGTGATAGCATACTTACCAAGTATATCGTCAACTTTATACATGGTCTCCTTGTCTCCTTCTCTCTAGAGTTTCAGCTTCTTGAGTTTAAGAACTTCAGAAGCTAAACAGTAGTATCTTTCATCACATCGAAAGGCTATATTAACTAGCGTTCACGATAAATTAGTACGAATGTTTTGATGTTCAAGTCCATTATCCCATATGTTGACATAGCTGCCATTACTGAAAATCATCAGGTTTCCATGATTTTTTTTGACAAATTCTTGTAGTATGTGTAAACCTTCACCCTGTCGGACATCTTGCTACTTGGTGCTATTTACCGGCTCAAATGCCCAATTTAGAGCCTTACTAGCCGTGATTCCTACATTTTCGGGTAAGGTACGAACACTATTAGGGATACCAATACCAAAATCAACTACCGTTAACTGAAGAGTACGTGACTCAGGACAACGTTGTCCACAACTAATCACCCAGATTGGAGAATGGCTATGTTCAAAGGCGTTGAAATATGTCTCAACTACTTTCCCTGCGATCGCATTCTGTAATCCAGGACTGATATTAACCCAACCTTTGCCAAGCCATTTATCTCCCAAGTAATCAGCTATAGCTATGGGGTCATGTTGGATATCTCTTCGATAAGGTACTGAATTACCATCCCAAGGTTTCCTGTCATAGCCAAATTCATACAGGAATCCATTCTGAGCCAAATTCATACGAATTTTTTCATCGACAAGTGAATTCCAGTCAAAAGTCACATGACCACCACGGGATTCAAATAAGCGAACTATTCCCCCTAAAAAGGTAACTCCAATATGTCCTAGAAATTTGCAATGTTGAAAATCAACCTTAACTTTTAAGCAACCTTCAGCGAATTGCAAGATATCATACCAGTCTTTCAGAAGTATCTCTACATGATGGGGATAGTCTCTTATTCCCTTAACAAATAATCAAAAATTACTGACTCAATTTAGCATAACAAGCAACATGAAAACCGTGATTAAAATCTCTACTAACAGCCTGATAATTGACGCGATATGCTGAACGGTAATAGACTGAACGGTAAGACCAAGAACCACCGCACAATAGACGATCAGGGTGATTATCAGTACCACTCATGTGAGTTTGTTCACTAAAACTTCATGAGTTTTCTACATCAATTCCCTGAGCTTGCAATTTTGGTAATAATTCTTGATCCTGCTTTCCTTCCTGTTCTAATTGCAAAAGTGCTGTTTCTTCTTCCTGATGTTCTTGTTCAGGACGTTGATATTCTTGTCCACCAGGTTGATAAAGTTCCACAGATGTGATAAACTTCCTACCATGCCGTATACGCAAGCGTAGACTTACCCAAGCATTGATTTCTTCAATAGCTGCAAAAGAATCTTGAGAACGCGAAAAACCAGAGAATTCTAATGTATCTGGGTCATAAACGTAATATTCATCTACTCCATAACGTTGATAAAATAGTGATTTATTAATCATCTCTTGAGTTCGGTTTCTAGGTGAAAGTATTTCAAATACTACCTGTGGAGAAATATTATTTTCTTGCCATTCCGTATAAGAATCTCTATCGCCTTTTGGTCTGCCAAAAACAACCATCACATCAGGTGCTTGACGAGTTTTCACACTTCCTTCAACGGGATACCATAAAAGATTTCCACCGATAACA
The DNA here is from genome assembly GCA_936914905.1 of uncultured Trichormus sp. GTDB lineage: Bacteria > Cyanobacteriota > Cyanobacteriia > Cyanobacteriales > Nostocaceae > Trichormus_B. The sequence continues at coordinate 2,503 of CAKZGI010000391.1, forward strand.
AAATCATCCCGTGATGCAAATAAGATTTCTAAATTTTCTTTAATAGTGACAATCCGGCGAAATTGTTGAGTATTATCTGCCATAGGTTGTCCGTCGCAGTCACGGTAGATGATGTCTGGTGTGGTTTGCCGAATGAGTTGGTTTACCATAGCTATACCTCCAATTATGGGGAGTTGCGCTTATAGTCTTAGTTTAAAGGTGGGAATGTTAAAATAGGAAAATCTACTAAAATTTTTGATAACTAGATATACATTAGGACTTAGGCAAGTGTCACATTCAAGTCTCTTGTAAGGTCCGTCATATCTGGAAAATCTGTTAGTACTATCCAATTTATAGGTATGACCCACAGTAATGATATGCCAGTTGCGTAAGTCCTGTACATGACTAAACATAAAATGCTTAAAAAATTGATTTTCAACTTTTTTAATAAATCGAGGTTCAGCATATTCTTTTTTGAGAGTTGAGTCTCAACGACTTTTATAACATCTTTTTAGTTTACTTAATTTATCACTCTTCAGTGTTGCCATCCACTTGATAGAAGCAATTACTTAAAAAATCCGTTATTTTAAATATAGTTGCTTAAAAACTAGGAAAAATCCAGTGGTTCCCCTGAAAGACAAAAATCCTACAGAAATTACGCCTTATGTAACTTATGGGCTAATTATTGCCAATATCCTCGCTTTTCTCTATGAAGCGAGTCTTCCTCCTCAAGCATTAAATGGGTTTTTACATCTAGCTGCTGTAGTCCCCAGAGAACTTTCTTTAAGCTTTGCAGGTATTCCTATATATCAGCCCATTCCAGAATGGGCAACTTTAATTACAGCCCAATTTCTTCACGGTGGTTTTCTGCACTTAGCTGGTAATATGTTGTTTCTCTGGGTTTTCGGTAATAATGTAGAAGATAAATTAGGTCATTTTAAATATCTAGTTTTCTATTTATCTTGCGGTGTTTTAGCATCATTAACCCAATGGTATTTTGCTCAATATTCCAATCTTCCTTCTTTAGGTGCAAGCGGAGCAATAGCGGGTGTGATGGGGGCATACATTCTCCGGTTTCCCAAAGCTGAAATTCTCACTGTACTTCCTTTGGGGATTTTCTTTCCTACTTTCCGCGTACCCGCATATTTCTTTTTAGGATTTTGGTTTCTCCAACAAGCTTTTTACGGAATTGCTAGTTTAGAAGCACCTATTAATATAGGTATGGAAGGTGGTGGTATTGCTTACTGGGCTCATGCAGGTGGTTTTATTTTTGGGGCAATTCTTGGCCCTTTGTTGGGTTTATTTAACGATAAATCTTAGAGGATGTCTGAGAAGATATGTAAGCATTCAGCTAATGCCTAACGGCAGGCTACGCGAACAGCAGTCAGCCTTTTTTAGACTAACGCCAAAAATACCTATTTGATAATTAACTTGATAATTAACAAATTTCTCAAATATTCTGACTCCTGACTCCTGAATTCTTACAAAGATATAGCGGGTGACAGAGTTGAAAATTCTGTAATATAGGTAGCATAAGCCATATTTTATATTCACTACTACAAAAACAAAGTCCACCTATGTGGACTTATTAAAAATCAACGATTCCCAACCCATGTAAGTGGATTTACTTTTGGGAAACCGCTACGCTTTTTGTTTGTGTAGTTGCGGTTTATAAGCACCAGACGTTCTGATTTTTTGGTATCAAGCAACTTGATTTGTTTATTTTATAATTCCAAAATCTATAATTCCCTCCCTGAATCCCCGTGTCTTTGAAACTGAGGAGTGTTAACCTGAAATACTTTCAATTAGATGCCAATGTCGGCTCTGTTCAATCGTTTGCCTAACAAAATCAAATACTTGTCGGCAGTGATTGTTTAATTGAAGTGGGAGTGTTTCATTCTTAATCACAATACTCATTCGAGTTTCCGTTTCACTAGCACTGGATTTATCTACTAACACCTCCACTGTAACTAATTGAGAGAAAGATACGTTACCCGGAATTTCACGAGCCATAATGTAGTCTGCTGTGTAGTATTGAACATCTAAACCACAATCCTGTAGTAGTTCTATCAATAATGCTTGCAGATGGTCGATGGGTACAGAAACGATAAACGAACAGGTATAGCGAGCCATAATAGCCCCAAACTTTGTAACACTTTGTCCATCCTATAATAGAATAAGCTTCAGTCAAGGAAAGTTATCTGCTCAGGATATGGAATGATGGTGGGTGCTTAAATCACTGGTGCAGCTGTGACTACAAACCATAGTAAAATTGCTAAAATTAGTACGCCGACTTTAATGAGTAGGTAGGCGTTACTATTTGGGATGATAAGATTATATGTCATTATCTTTCACCTCCATTTACTAATAGCTAATCAAGTATTTGGGGTTGGAGTGAATTAATCAATGGAATTTCTATTTCTCTTTTATGATCGTCTAAAAATAACTACAGAAAATGTTTGGTAAATTTTATGTAACACTTTGTAGATTTATTTAGACCATATTGCAGATTGCTCTATGTACCAAGGAAGAGTAAAAAAGCTATAACCAAGGCGGTTTTGGTGCTGACTGTCGAGTGCTGAATGTTATTTGTATCCTAACACCCAGCTTCAACAGATAAGTTTATGATTTACTGAAGGTGGGCAATGCCCACCGTACCTTTGTCGAAAAGGTGCAAGATATCAGTAACAGTATTTATGCTTCTGGTACGTCAATCAAAATATTGCCGTCTTCCACGCGCACAGGGAATACTGGTAGGGTTTTTTCTTGGGAAACCATTGACAGGAGTTTACCCACTCCAGGTGGCCAAGGACACCAGGTTTTTACTTCTCCAGTATTTAGGTCAAAAGCACTGCGGTGGAAAGAACAAACAATTGCTCCATCTTGGATTTTCCCAGCTTTTAGGGGCAATTTTAGGTGAGGGCAGTTATTTTCCACGGCATAAAGCTGATTTTCGTGGTTTACCACCAAAATATTTTTGTTACCTACTTTCACTACTTGTCGCGCACCGGAGGCCAGTGCATTTTCTGCGAGAATTTTTGTCCAGGCCATACAGTTCTCCTTCTTTTACATATCTGTTCTCAGTTTCCCGCAATTTTGTCCTGTGCGATCGCTTATAGTCTGCTACCCGGATGTCTCTTGTTTGTGATCGCTAGGGTAAGTAGGTAGACATAAATAAACATAACTAAGTAACAAAATGTAAATTACTTGAAACCCTTGGGATTGATTGATTCCGCTTTGCTGCATTCGCCATGAGATAGTTATAAATTTTTCCGCCCACCTACTTATCTTAAAAGAAACTCATAAATATTCTCATCCTTAAATCTCAACTATCTTATAGTCAATTAAGGAGAAAAGTATCTTGTCAGATTTAATGTACCAAGCAGAACCACCACTAGAATTTATCCCTCCAGCATCTAACCCCTTACTATTAAGATTTGTACATCTTTTTTTACCAAACTGGATCAGACGGAAAACTCCTATCAGTCGAATTGAAGCAGATAATGTTGAAGTTTTAAAGGTAAGATTCGGCTTGATTTTAGCTTTCCGACATCCTCAAAGCGCTAGTACCCTGTGTTTAGGTTATTTGTTTTCCCAACTGCTACTAAAGGTAGCACAGGAGCAAAAAATAGACCTAAATAATCTAATTCATGTTCATTTTATTTATGACCGGGGTATTCTTCTATGGGCTGGTCAACATATTGGTTGGATTGCTTCTAATTTAGGTGGAACTCCTATCCAGCTGGGTAAGGCTGACTGGATGGAATTACGTTCAGCACTAGATTTGTATATTAGTGGCAAATTTCCAATGGCTGCTACACCTTCAGGTGCCACTAATGGTTTATCAGAAATTGAATTGTCAGTCCATTAGAACCTGGTATTGCACAAATGGGTTTTTGGTGTGCAGAAGATTTGCAAAAAGCAGGTAGGAATGAAGAGGATTTCATTGTCCCCGTGGGACTGAAATATAGTTATATTAATGAACCTTCGGCTGCTTTGGCTAATTTGTCAGGTGAATTAGAAACGGCTAGTATTTTGTCTGTTACCTCCGATAATAGTGCAACCTCTTCTGAAGTTATTGATCCCCATAATTTGACTTTATCAGAATATTTATTATCGTTAATGGAGCAGTCTTACACCAAATTGTATTATCAAATATTGGCTGATAAAAAGATTATCAACGGAGAAATTAAAGATAGATATGCAGCCTTCCTTCAATTATTGGTTACAAGCTGTAATGAGTGTAGCTTTATTCATTGCAGAATAATACTTTTATTTAGCATCTAGAGGAAATTGAGATGATAAATGTAGACGAGTAGAACAAGCCGATTAGAATTACATATTTAGAGAAGATATTAAGGATCTTAAATCATTATCACCAACTAGAAAAAGTTTAGGTGATCGCATTGCCGAATGCGGAAGAAGCATATTTTCGGATGTGGCACATGAGGTTCGTAGAAAGTTTCGTGGCTGTTTCCGGTATTTACATCCGTGAAAAACCAACCGTAGAAAGATTTGCTGAAACTACCTTAATATTATGGGATTTGGTCAATGAAATTAAAGGTAATAATCCTTTAAAACGTCCCCAATTGGGTAAGCAAAAAGTGCAGATTACTGTCGGTACACCAATATCTGTTTCAGAACGGTATCCAGCTTATAAAGGTAGTCATGTTAGTGCCAGACAAGCAGTAGCTGAATTGACAAATGATTTTTGTACAAGTATTAATTTGCCTTAGAGATTGACACAAAGTACACAAAATTGTTAATTGAGTAAATTGAGTAATCGGTTAGGTGGGTCTTACCCACCTAATTAGTTTAGCAATATTGTTCTACAATTCGCTCACACGACCTACACCAACAGCATCAACTACTACCTGATCACAAGAAATTCCACGACTGGGAATCAACAAATCTGCTAATTGTTGTCTAGGAAGAGGACGCTTGATTTTAATGCGAATTTCTGTGGCAAGGTTGTTGCTAAATTTGAGGTTAAGAGTGGTAGCCGTTCCAGTACCAAAGGTTCTTTAAAATGCTTTTTTAGCTTCAAATAAAGTAATTGTTTCACCAATGTTTTGAGCAAATAAATCTCTCATATCTGAAGCATTAACGTCTTTAACTAGATCAATGGCTATATCATAATAACCACCTGCATCTCTGCCGTTAAAAGTTCCATGTTTAGTCCATTCATGATGCTCAAGATTAGATTTTAAACCGGGCATGATTTTAGTTAATTCACTGTTTGTCTCTGGATCAATATCTACTATAGGCAAAGCTTTCCAATTTCCTGTTTCGTCTTTGTTGATATCATCAGATGGGACACAGCAGTAGGAAAATTTATCAGGCCATAAACAGTGTAAGGTAAATTATTCGCATCATAGCTATTTTCAGTTTGATCAATACATTCTTTCTTGGTTGGATGGGTTTCACAAAAAGCTGACTACCAAGAGAGTGCCAATAAATATTTCTCAGCATAACCGTTAGTTAGACAACCTGGAGCAGGTACAGGTTGATTGCTAGTATTAGTTTTATTGCTGTATTAGTGTTATTGCTGGTTGCACTATTAGTGATGTCTGCACTGACTAAACTCAATTGACCACAGTTTTTATTAACCCATTTATTACGCCCTTTGACTTTAACAGATACATAATCTCCGTTAGTTAGACAACCTGGAGCAGGTACAGGTTGATTGCTAGTATTAGTGTTATTGCTGGTTGCACTATTAGTGATGTCTGCACTGACTAAACTCAATTGACCACAGTTTTTATTAACCCATTTATTACGCCCTTCGACTTTAACAGATACATAATCTCGGTCTTTAATATTCAAACCGAAGGCTGAGTAAATCTGTTCTGGAAGTGATACAGGCTTATGCTGCTGGTGTAAGCTTCGCAGCCATTAGAGGTGAAATTCCCTCTCATGGGATAGTCAGCATAGGTTGGTTGCTGGCTAACAAGAAGAAAAAAGAGTAAGAACGCTATGATAAATCGAATACAATATCTATATCCATATATAGATGTGTATAATAATATTATATTAAATTAATATGCCTGTATTCTCTTCACTGCTAGTGTTAACTAAATTTTATCTTTTATATAGGTGTCCAGTTTGATTTCTGATAGTTTGTGTGGCGTAGCCATAAAGATAGGTAGGGTGTGTAAAGCCCTACAGTCATGAATGCAATAAAGCGATAACATAATGCACCATCATCAGGGGGTTCATGCGTTACAAAATCCATTGTAACACACCCTAGAATACTACAATACCTAATATTGTATGGCTACGCCACGCAAGCTATAAGCAACGTCTTAAAACACATTTATCCGACCGTTATTGAGAATATAAAGAGAGCGAGCGCCTGGAAATTTATTACTAGCTCGCAGTTCTAAATGCAGTGTACCAAAATTAGGTTTAGAAACATTAGCTTGTAAAGACCTGCCTGTATCATCCCAAAACAGGAGAGACAAATTTGCTTCTGTACCGGTTTGTTGATCTAAAATATATTTCTTTCCTGGTTCTACAGAAATACGGCGCATTTCTGGTAATTCCTCCAGTTTCAATACTCATAGGTGTACGGTTTACAATCTGCACACGAATATATTGCCCAGGTTTAAACTTTAGTGGACGCGCACCACAATGAGAAGCACAGGTTTCAGCTAATGTGACAGGAGAATTATTAGTTGGTGTTAACAATAAAGCAGTAGCAATTAATGCTACTGAAATTAACTTGAACATAAGACACTCCTCAAATAATTAGGCAAATTAGATTTCTGTGATTTATCTAATAAGTAACAACTGAGGTAAGAATTCAGGAATCAGGATTCAGGAGTCAGAATATTTGAGAAATTTGTTAATTATCAAATAGGTATTTTTGGCTTTAGCCTGAAAAAGCTTACTGCTAATGGCTGTTCGCGTAGCCTGCCGTTAGGCATTAGCTGAATACTTACCAACGGAGAGTAAGGATTTATAAAATCTAAACCCCTACAACTGACTTTACAAATAATATCTGACAGTGGTTATAACTCGACTTTTCTTAGCTTTTAAAGCATTCTTTAAAAATAAAGTCGTTTGGTTATGTAGAATCCCATCCCACCAATTGCGTGTTACAAAAGCTGGAATGATGATAGTTGTGAAAACATCTGGATGATGCTCCTCAAATTGGCTAACAAAATTAACAATTGGTTCAATTACAGAACGATAAGGAGAGCCAATAATTTCCAAAGGAATATCTGATTCGAGATATCGCCATTTTTTTTGCAGTTTTTCTCGGTCTGTTGTACCCATATCTACGTGAACGGCTACAATTTCGTCCGCAATTGTGCGTGCATAATCTAAAGCTTCTACTGTTCCTCTGTTCAGTTGTCCGATTACAACGACAGCAGGATGAGTGATAAATTCAGGTTTCGGTCTAGGGATGTAACTTCGTGGTGCTATCCCCTGAATACTGAGACGTTGAGCGACATATCGGTAGTGACTATGAATAACTACGAAAAGACTTACTACCAAAGGAATTGCTACTACTACTAACCAAGCACCTAGTAAAAATTTAGTATAAATAATTACCAACAATACCACAAAGGTGGCGATCGCCCCCAACCCATTCATCAGCGCACTTGCACGCCAACTCCCAGTTTGTTCATTAAACCAGTGGCGTACCATTCCTGCTTGGGAAAGGGTAAAGGAAGTAAATACACCAACTGCATAGAGAGGAATAACTGCGTTAACTTGTCCTTTAAAGATAATTACTAAAATCCCCGCACAGACACTGAGGAGAACAATACCATTAGAGTAAACCAAGCGATCACCCAATAGAGACAACTGGCGTGGTAAAAATCCATCTCGTGCCAAAAAGTAACAAAGCCTAGGGAAATCTCCATAGCTGGTATTAGCAGCTAACAGCAAAACCAACAAAGTCACAATTTGCACAAAATAGTAAAATGGCCCAGTCCCTAAAATTACTCTACCCAACAGAGAAACCACCGTTTGTCCCTCTTCGGGAACAATATGATAAGTGTTTGCTAAGTAACTGATACCCACAAACATCAGTCCCAAAATTACTCCCAAATATAACAAAGTTAGGCGAGCATTTTTCCATTCTGGAGGTTTAAAAGCTAACACCCCATCAGAAATTGCTTCTACTCCCGTCAGTGCTGTACATCCAGCAGAAAAGGCTCGTAAAATGAAAAACAAACTCAATCCTTCAGTAACAGGAAGAGACGGATATTCTGTAATAACTTGCCCAGTGCTTTTTTTAAACAAACCAATGCCAATCAACAAGAAAATACTACCAATAAAGGCATAAGTAGGAATCATGAAGATTTGACCTGATTCCTTCACACCCCTGAGATTTGCCAGCATTAACAAAAAGATGAAAATCAAACACAGAAGAACTGCATGAGATTGCAATACAGGAATCGCTGATATCAAAGCTGCTGTACCCGCAGATATACTGACAGTTACAGTCAAAATATAGTCGATCATCAACGAACCACCAGCCACTAAACCTGGATACAGACCCAGATTTTCTCTAGCGACAATGTAAGAACCACCACCTTGAGGATAAGCGCGAATGGTTTGACGATAAGACAGCACAACTATTCCCAGTAGGAAAATAATTGCTATAGCGATCGGTAGAGACAAACTAAGCGCACCGGTCCCTGCTGCTACTAAAACCAGCAAAATCTCCTCAGTGGCATATGCAACGGAGGAAAGAGCATCAGAAGAAAGAACCGCTAAAGCAGCAGCATTACTCAATCGCTCTTCACTATGGGCGCTAGTTGGTAAGGATTTACCAAGAAAAAATTTCTTAATCTGAGGGTATAAGGACATAAAAATCCACCTGACAAATGTTTTTATCCTACTTAAGTTAAAGATTAAATCAAAACCAGAGCTATGGAATATATTGACACTCTCAAGTTTAATTAGGGCCTGCTGATAGCATAGCGTGCCGTTAATCCATAGCCAATCACTTTCCCAGATTCGATACTATTCTTACCTCCTTCTAATTCTCCCTCCTGACTCCTGGTTAAAAGCTGTTGAATGGTGGCAGTCAATTGCTTGAGCATAACTGAACTGGTGGGAGCAACGCGATTTTGTGAGGTGGAGCAAAAAGTGTGTGATCGCTAAACCCAAAACAGGCATCGATAAAAATCATTTACCGTACGATTAAAACATCGTATACATATAGATTAAATAAAATCACTTAAACAAATCTATCAGATGAGAGAAGTTGAGACAGACTGGTATTGTGGTCAAAAAAAAGGTAGGATTTCTAAAGAAAAGACAGGGAACACCTAACATTAATAACAAAAAACATATATTCAATTCTTGATTCGACCAAATGTTTGAAAGATTTTCAATAGCAAGTTACGAAACCTTTAGAAAGTAATAACATTCCCGAATGGAATAGACAAACTTTTAAGACCCATGGAGAAAAGATTAGAGAAGCTGTATTAATATGGATGAATTTATTTCTTCAGCAGTAGGAGAGCATTCTAAAACTCTAGTTCAATAAGGAAATTATCTTTTACGTGCCTATCGGGAAGAACGTTTGAATTATGCTGAAGTTTTAGCCCGTAAATTACCTATTGGTAGTAGAGCTATCGAAAGTTTAATCCGCCAAGTTGTCAATTTAAGAATGAAAGGAAACAGTAAATTTTGGTTAAAAGAAAATGCGGAAATTATGTTAAATCTTCGTTGTCAATGGATAGCTGGAAGTTGGCATAATTTCTGTAATTCCATTTTTACCTCTTTTATCCATCTTCAAACTGTCTAATATTTTAGACCTACAACTCCCATTTAACAGAATCTTCTGTGCTAATCAATACCTGCTTATCTGATTACTGACGTAAGCAGTTAACTCCTCTGATGATTGCTTGTCATTTTTCCGATAAAACTCTGGGGAATCAAATTTTTCACCATAGATACTTCGTAGAAATTTAATAAGTAATTCAGCTTCAATTGAATTGTTGACTCGGGCAATTTTAGCCACTGGTCCAACTCCTGAAGATATTGGCTAGGTTATTGCTGGTGTGAAGTAAAAGAAATCATGACAATGTGTTGAGTTGTGTTCCTTAACTCAAGCTATAGGATTGGCGATCACTAACCTAGCAGCTAATTGACTGGTAACACTAGGAAGACTAGATGCGCAAATTTTGAACAAGCTCTTCAACTGATTGCATAGGAATATAGACTTTCATCAGACTTTGCTTAAATTGCTGAAAGCCTTACTTTATATAGAAATTTACAACCTGCTCATCTAAAGGTTCGGCTATCACAGGTAAAGAAGCAACCTGTGTAGAGGCATTGATCGCCCTTTTCAGCGCAACAACATTAGCTCACCAAATCCCTGCCCTTTTTGTCTATTATCAAGGGGAAGGCAACCTAACAGCATAGCTGGCAGATAAGGATAACGAGGCAATCGTTTTGCAAAAGCCTCATCCAGAACTGTAATATCAACAGTATATGCAGAGAGCGTGTAGTAAGCTAAAATACGAGAATCAGGTTCATCAATCAAAACAAACACAGTTGAAACTCTTTTTTTGATATCCTGAGATACTTGTTTACATAGATAATTATCTAAACTATCTTGCCCAGAGCAAAATTCAGTGCGGATATCCCTACGACTATCTAGAGGCTCGATCTTAAGAACCATTACACTGACATGACTTGCTTATATAGTAGTGCAGCAGCCTTCAGGGCATCATTCGGCTTGGGAGGATTGATTAGAGCATCAACAAAAGCTTCAGCATCTTCAATATCTTCAATACTTAGCTTGAGAGTTTAGTGTCTTCGATGACTCGCAAAGCCTCTGATTGAACATTGGCAATCACAAAGTCACTTAGGATGGGTCCTTCTAGATCGGCTGCTTTCTACAACAGAGCTTTAGTTTCTGAACTGATACTAGCTTCAAGTCTCACTATCGGTTTTGGATTAGGTCCAATATTCATATCAATTAGTTTTAGATGAACTCTTAAATACAATTATATAGGGCAAATTGCCGTGCGTCAAACCTTGCCATTGCCGAAAGTGAGAGACTAACTAAACCTACAAGATAAGCGATTATTTATCGAATCAAAAAACAGGAGAAGCAATCGCCCTATTTTTTGTATTCCTAAAGACTTGATTTCCTGTATATTTATGTGATAACCTACATTTACACTCAAACTACTGCTATTCGATAGATTTATCGTACTTTAATAGCAGCTTTATAAGCGCACTCTGCATAATTCTAGTTTTTAGTAACTCGAAATCTGCTGTTATGTCCCCTTCAACTAGCATTCCCATGGCTTCTATGTATTAATTTTGTTTCATGTAAAGAGGATAGAAAAAATGACTCACGTAAAAAAAGTTAGTGATGATTTCAGTGTTGCTGGGCAAATTTCTTCTGAAGAATTAAAAGAATTAGCATCTCAAGGGTTTAAATCAGTTTTGAATTTACGTTCCCCGGACGAGAAAGATTTTCTCAATGATGAACAAAAACAAGCAGAAGCTGTGGGACTAGAATATGTTAATGTTCCATTAAATCCTAAAGAAGCAAATCAACAGTTAACAAGAGAGGCAATTCTAGAAATTGATAATTTACCTCAGCCAATTTTAATTCACTGTGCTGGTGGTGCAAGAGCCGGAGGAATAGCCTTGATTGCTGATGCAATTAAAGCTGGTTTGACTTATGAAGAAATCGTCCAGAAAGCAAATGCAGTAGGTATTAATTTAGAGCAACCTCACCTCAAACAATTCTTGTTAGAAAAGTTTGTCGCTAGACAAAGCTAATCTCTCAAAGTTGCCGAATGAGAATAAGCTGTTGGACATTTACAGGACTTACGCAAGAACTTTCTGAAACCCTCTCTCTTTCGTGTGCTATCCTTTCGGGATCCTACGCGTTAGTCGAGCTTTCCCCTTAGGGATACGCGGTTCATTTTTCCAGTCCCTTTGCGTAAACCCTAATTTCATTTCAGTAGGTGGGTGGAAAAATTTATAACTATGTCATGACGAATGCAGCAAAGCGGAATCAATCAATCCCAAGGGTTTCAGGTAATTTACGTTTTGTTACATAGTTATGTTTATTTGTGTCTACCTACTTACACAAATACGGTGGGCAAGATGCCTACCCCACAAGATTTTTTTTAATTAGCAACACCAACTTTTAAAATTAATTTCGGAGTAAGGATTGAGGTGGTGGGGTATTGACCAGTGTGATAGGTGAGGCAGAATATAGCAAGCAGTTATGGAAAAGAACCTGCCACTAAAACTAGACAGAGAGATATTGAAGCAGTTGGCAACAGAGCAACTGGTAGAAATCACTATTTAGCAGGGGAAAAGTATAGAGAAGCTAACAAATAGAGTAGTAGAACTGGAAGAAGAAATAGAGAAACTCAAAGTCAGTAGAGATTTAGACAGCATCAGATTATGGAAACCACCGTCGGGAGACATCCTCAAAAAAACCGAGAACAAACAACAAGAGAAACCAGAAGAAAACCAGACACCAAAACGGAAACCAGGAGGACAAGCAGGCCATAGGGGAAAAACGAGAAAGGAGTTTGGTGGAGTAGATAGATTTGAGATACTGGGACCGCAAGTGTGTGGATGGTTTGGTCAGGGGGAATTGTTTGGCGAACCAATAAAAATGGAAACACAAAAAGTAGCGGAGTTGGTGGACAGGGTTAGTGGACAGGCCAATCGGAATAGTAGAATATCAAAGATATACGTGCATTTGTAGTAGACCTTTCTTTAAAAGAAATTTTGTGGGAAAATAAACAGAAAAAATATAACTGTGTATATCAATAATGACAAGTCCCCTAGGAAGAATAGAATTATACCCCTAGGAATCAAAAAGATTAATTGGGATTAAGTATGAAGACTTTATGACATTAGTAGCATTAGCAGAAAAAAGGCATCTAGAGAAACAAGCAGAAATTGAAAAAAGAAAAATTAGCTTAATAGCGTCTGGAGGAGGATGTAAAGCAGAAATGACCCCAAAGGAGCGAGTATGTCTATGCCTAGTAGACCTGAGACAGAAGCCAACATTTGAAATTGTAGGATTATTGTTTGATGTATCGAGGACAAAAGCAAATAACAAATTTAATTATTGGGTAGAAATTCTGAGGGAAATTTCACCTGTCTCCCAAATAGAAGAAGCAAAAAAAGATAAGCAAAATTATTAATAATAATGCAAAGGAATGAGTGATTATAAATTAATAAGTGATTATAAATTAATAATAGATAGTGCCGAACAAGCTATGGAAAGACCAGGTGACTATCAAGAGCAGAAAAAATATTATTCAAGCAAGAAGAAAATACACACTCTGAAAAATAAATTTATAGTATTCCCAGGAGGTGAAGATATAGTTGGTATTTCTATTTGACAATTAGGTAATATAAGCGATATTACACTATTTATAAATAATAGCTAAAACCTAGATGCTAAACAAATATTGTTGGGACACAAAGCTTATATAGGAGAAGAATTTATTACCACACCTTATAATAAGCCTAAAAAAGCTGAACTCTCAGAGATTGAAAAAGAAGAAAATAAGAAAATATCATCAAGAAAAATTGGTGTTGAACATCTCATATGTAGAGTCAAAACGTTTGGAGTAGCTAGTGATAGATCTCGTTTAGCTCGACATCGTTATTATCAGGTGATAATGGCAGTATGTCGATTAGTTAGGTTAGATCTAAATTATTTATTTATACTAAGTCATGATATTTGAGTTATCAGCCTTTAGATTATTTCTTTTAGAAAGCTATATTTCTCGGAACTTTTAATAATTTTGATATTTTCATCCCCAAACCCTCATTTTTGCGTTCAGCCATAATTAGTGTTTCATCCCAGTTATAGTTCGTGTAAAGCTTTCACAGTAAGCTTTTTATCTTTTGTGGACAAGTCTATTGCATATAACAGGGAACAGGGGGGATGAGGGAGATGAAAGAGAAATAAAGGCTCTTTATTATTTACTCCTGACTCTTGAATTCTGCTGTAATGTAGTAGGAATTATGTCCTGAGATAGTTGGAATTATTATTGTATATAACTAATATCAACCCATAAGTAGAACAGAAATAAGTCAGAATCCAAGTTTTAGGGTGTTTATAGAAGGATTTATTATCAATCATTCAATAACAAAGCAATGATGTCATCCTCATGAATGCCAGAAAAACTGATGTCTTCAATATTTTTAACTTAAAATATTACATTGGTCCAAATCCTTATTTAGATAGAGGTGCTTTAGTTTTTGATTTTGCTTTGACTGGATATGCAGAACCGTTAAAGATTGACGAATATCTTGATGACATTAGTAAACAATATTCTCACTGAGACAAGCAAACATATAATTCCTATGCTGATTTGTTTGCTCGTGTTGTCTCCGAAGTCGGAAAATTAGACATGGGTTTGCACATCAATCACTGGAGTATCAAGCCTGATCAGGATTATGTAAAAATCAGCATCAAAGCACTACATGAACTGACAAGTAGAGCAGTAGTTTATTTTGTTTGGGATTGGTGGGAAACTATTACTAAAAGTGAGGATTTCCTGTTTGAAGAAGGGTTGATCAAACTGCAAAATAGATTTCGTTTATCTGCTTATGGTGGACCAACGGTTTACGGTTTATTGCGAACAGCTTATAACCAAGGTATTCCCGCTTTCTATTTATGGGAAGAGCAATTGATGCAATATGGTTTTGGTAGAAAATTGGTGCGGGGAGTCGCAACTACTTTTGATGGTGATAGTCATATAGATTCCGAATTTACCACTCGCAAGGATGACTGTAAAGGATTTTTACACAATTTGAGTTTCCCTATTCCAGAGGGTGAAATTGTGTTTTCTGAACAAGAAGCTGTGGAGGTAGCGAGAGTTATTGGCTACCCCGTTCTTGTTAAGCCTGTGGTGGGTCATAAAGGAATTGGTGTTACACCTGATGTGCATAATGTTAGAGAGTTAACATAGGCTTATAATAGAGCGTTGATGGCGATTCCTGAAGAACAACCAACGCGAATTATCGTGGAGAAAAGTATCCGGGGAAAAGATTTCCGTTTATTGTGTGTTAATGCTAGATTCATTGCTGCTACAGGACGCCGTCCTGCATCAGTAAGGAAAGTGGATTAAATAAAGGTGTAAGAGTGCCAATAATATCTATAAACCAGAAGGGTAGATGGAGAACTAG
>CAKZGI010000392.1 GCA_936914905.1 uncultured Trichormus sp.
AATCTGAAGATTGTTGTTGATGAATTCTTGCCCCAATGGAATTACACCCCTAAACTAGAGTTACAGGTTATTTAATCCACTATCCTAAGTGGGTTTTCTGAAGATAAAGCAGGACTACGTGCAGTTCATGCTTATTTAGAAAGTACAGCACTTTTGATTTTGTTGGTTCATACTGTCTTAGGATCTAACCTGAGTTTATCTTTGTAAAGTTGGTATTATCAGGGCGGATAAGTAGGGCAGAATGAAGGTTAACTTTTTTCGATTTTATTGGGTTGTGCTGTCGCTTAACCCAACCTACAATTATTTTTACCAAACTGGATTTATTTATATATGAATTTGGTTATATATGAATTTTATTAACTGGGACTGGGTGCTTTGGATATTAAAGTTTTATGGTGGAGAGTAGTAGCGTTATTATTTGTCTTGCTTATATTTTAGGGTTGCTATTTACAGCGGTTCCTTGGGGTGGTATATGGGTTTTGATGCTAGGAATATTAGCCGCAGTTCTATTTCGTGCAATTTATATTGGTTTGCGTAAATTTGCTCAGAAACGAGAAAAGTCTATTAACAAAGGTAAGGCTGGGGCTAATGTTCCGCTAACTACTCCTCATCCTAGAGTATGGCTAATAGCTGGCTTGGTGGGGTTGTTGGCAACTCTGTATTTTCAATTGCGGGTACCTCAACCAGGAGAAAAAGATATTAGTCAGTTTGTTTCTGGTGAAGATAATAGTCATCAAGAACAATTGGTAATTGTGCGTGGGGAAGTGGCAAGTACTCCCCATTGAACTCGCAGTCAGAGGGGTCAATTTTGTCTGGAAGCAACGCAGCTAGATGAGGTTAAAAATGATAATGGACCGGTAAGTTTAACAAAGGGGGTGACGGGTAAACTTTATGTGACTGTGCCTATACTTCAAGCTATTGGTTTATATCCTAGTCAAGAAGTTGCTATAACTGGGATGTTGTATAAGCCAGAAGCGGCATCAAACCCTGGTGCTTTTGATTTTCAGAAGTATCTAAAGCAGGAAGGTACTTTTGCTGGTTTAATTGGTAAACAGATCAATTTTATTGATGAAGAGAAGAAATGGGGATGGTGGCAGCTTAGGAAAACAATTGTAAGATCACAAGTTCGTTGGTTGGGTGTTCCTGAAGGTCTGCTGGTCAGTGCGATGGTTTTGGGTAGTAAGGCTGTGGATTTGCCTTATGATATCCGTGATTTATTTCTGAAGGTGGGTTTAGCTTATGCTTTAACCGCCTCAGGATTTCAAACTTCTCTAATTTTGGGTGTAATTTTACAATTAACTAAACGTGCAAAAAAGGCTACTCAAATTATTCTGG
The DNA here is from genome assembly GCA_936914905.1 of uncultured Trichormus sp. Lineage (GTDB taxonomy): Bacteria > Cyanobacteriota > Cyanobacteriia > Cyanobacteriales > Nostocaceae > Trichormus_B. The sequence continues at coordinate 1,336 of CAKZGI010000392.1, forward strand.
GTGCTTTGGGTTTAATCACTTTTTTGTTTTTGGCGGGGTTTCAAGCTGCTGTACTTAGAGCAGTAATTATGGGTTTTGCTGCTTTGGTTGGTTTGGCTTTGGAAAGGAAAGTTCAACAACTGGGATCTTTGTTGTTGGCTGCTACATTGTTATTGTTATTTAATCCTCTTTGGATTTGGGATTTAGGTTTTAAATTGAGTTTTTTGGCAACTTTAGGATTAATTGTTACAGCTAGACGGATCACTCAACATTTGGATTGGATACCACGTGCGATAGCTTCTTTAATTTCTGTTCCCCTAGCTGCCACGATTTGGAATCTGCCTCTGCTGTTACACATTTTTAGTATGGTCGCAGTTTACAGTATACTATTAAATAGTATCACTACACTATAGTATTGATTTCTGTTGTTAATATCGGTTGGATGATCAGCAGTTTAGTAAGTTTAATTGTGCCGGATTTAGGCAGCACCTTAGCGAGCTTTTTATATTATCCAACACATTGGTTAATTCAATTAGCAGATTTCTTTGCTAGTCTTCCAGGCAGTTCAGTTGCAGTGGGTAGTATATCTACTGAGCAGATCCTGCTAATTTATGGGTTAATTATATCTACTTCTATGGTGCGTTGGTGGCAGCGGAGATGGTGGTTTGCTGGTTTAATTGCTATTGTTTTAATTATAATTCCTGTTTGGTATTCTGCCAATGATTTATTGCGAATTACATTACTTGCCACTGATAAAGAACCTGTTCTAGTAATTCAAGATAAGGGGCAAGTAACTCTGATTAATAGTGGTTATGAAGGAACAGGAGGTTTTACTATTTTACCCTTTTTACAACAACAGGGTGTAAATAAAATTTATTGGGCTGTTTCTAGTAAGTTCTTAGCTAACGAAAATGATGCCTGGTTAGAAATTTTGGAAAGTTTGCCTATCAGTAATTTTTATGCGTATGCCTCCCAGTTAGAAAATAATATTGAAACTCAAGCAATTCAAGAGAAATTGCGAAAGCGCCAAGGTACCAACCTTTATCACTCGGTCAAACTGTAAATAATGGTCCAACTACTGCTCAATTTATTAATGACCAATTACCAATTTTACGGTTGCAAATTTTTGGTCAGAATTGGTTACTAATAGGTAGTGTCAAGTCTCAACAAATAGAAGAACTAATGAAAACTGGGAGTTTATCTAGTCCAGAGGTGCTTTGGTGTCCATCAGAATCTTTGCAGGATTTGGTTTTAGCATTGAAACCACACGTGGCGATCACTAATCGTTCTCTAGGTATCACATCTGCAAATAATCTTGATAACAAAACTTTATCGGCTTTAAGTAAAGGAAAAACTAAACTGTTCTTTACAGGCAGCGATGGTGCTATTTAATGGACACCATCAGGTGACTTTGAAACTTTCATCCAAGTTACAGAAAATAAATCTTCGAGTTTCTAGCAAGTTTGCCAACAGCGATCGCTTGTTTGATATAAGTGCTATAATTGTAAAAAGGTTAAAATAACATCTCCCGTATTCACTACATTCAGTGAATATTGTGAATAATATAGTTGGAGAGGTGTCCGAGTGGTTGATGGTGACGCACTCGAAATGCGTTTTGGGGAAACTCAACGGGGGTTCGAATCCCCCCCTCTCCGTTTAAAGAATTAAGGTAAGCATTCAGCTAATGCCTAACGCCACGCTACCCGAACAGCCATCAGTAGTCACCTTTTTCAAGCTAACGCCAAAAATATCTATTTGATAATTAACTGATTTCTCAAACATCCTCACTCCTGAATTTCTACGAATTAACTACGAACTGTTTCCGGCCAAAGTTCTCGCAAAGCTGGTGGCATCATGTGAATAACATCTTCAATTTCTCCTTGAGAAACCCGTTGAGCGATAATTTTGAAGACAGCACGTACCAAGGATTCAGCATCAATATCAGCGTCAATGTTGCGGAAGTCATGACGGATATGGTTCAAAAATTCTTCCTTGGTTCTATCTTTAGTCGGTCTTGCCCCTGGTCGCCAATTTTCGTAGTAAAATCCACCTAATAAAATCGGTAACTGCGCTCCTAAATGAGCAGCTTCTTCTACAGTTAAGCGATCGCGTAATGCGTGTAACGTTCCTCTCAATCCTTGAAAGACTTGGTGTTTATTTTCCCAACCTAATTCTTTTCCCAACTCATTGACCCAAGGAATTGTTTTTTGTAAAGTAGTATCAAAGATATCTAATCCTGTCATAGTCATAATTATTTCTCCTCAAGCACAGCACTATAAATGGTGTTTTGAACCTAAAAAATCTATTAATGATTAGTTCAGATCATATAAACCTGAATATTTATGAACTTCTAGCTAATGAAGTAAGATTTTATATCTATTCCCCTATCTATGAGGGGATTAAGAATATCTCTAGACCTCAATAGACATCTTGCAAAATTGTTCCTTTAGTATGATAGAGAGTTTTAGATCTTATGTATTTTTGGTTTTCTCTGCGCTCGCTAATTCAAACATAACCGTGTAACTATAACTTTTGGCTAAAACAAAAACAACGCCTTATTTTAACTTAAAATTAATTCTGCAAGAGGTCTAATACAAAACTTCTGCTAATCATTTACATTTAGTTTTCTGAGTGTTTGCTTTTGTTTGGGTATTAGTTTAGGAGTAACCATCAAATTTGGAAAAATACAACAATCAGATGCTGCTGCGACAGAGATTCCTGTATTTACTCCCGATTCCGTTCCCAGTTTAGGTGATGAATAACAAACAATCACAAGAAAAGCCGTTGGGGATATCATTGCTAGTACAAATTTTCCTAACTATAGATTGCCACAAAATCCCAGTCAGCTATTACCAGAGGCTGTCAGAACCTACTTGCAATGATCAGATATTTTATTTGGTAATGTTGAAAACAGCTTAACTAACTATCCTAACACTGCAAGAGATATCAGTCAGGGACAAACTTTCGCTTTTCGTTCACCACCTGCGTATGCTAAATTCTTTGCCGAAGTGGGTTTTGATGTCTTGAACATAGCCAAAAACCACACAATGGATTTTGGTGCAGTTGGGTTTACACATACAGTAAAAAACTTAGAGGCTAAGGGGATAAAAAAATTAGATCATGAAAATCAAATTCTCTATTTAGAAGCTAATCAAATAACAATTGATATAATTGGCTTCACAACTTATGGATTATACAATTCAGTTCATAACTTAGAAACAGCCAAATCCCTGGTAGGAAGAAGCGAAACATAACGCCAAAATGGTCATTTTTCCCATGCAAATAGGAGCAGAAAGAACTGGTGGTTTGCACGTAACATATAAAACAGAATTTCTCTATGGTGAAAACAGAGGTAATTCCTTAAAATTTGCGCGAATCATGATTGATACAGCAGCAGATTTAGTTTTAGGACATGGATATTATATTCCCAGAGCGATGGAACTTTACAAGGGAAAAGTCATTGCTTATTCATTAGGAAACTTTTTAGGATATCGAACTTTAGCGACCAATGCTCAAAATGGTTAGTCAATGATTTTAGAAGACAAAATCAACTCAGAAGGTAATTTAGTATCTGGTAAAATTATCCCCATTCATTTAGATCGGCAAGGTATTCCACAAGTTGATCAAGACTTTCGGACTGTAGGATTATTACGTTATTTAAACAGTCATGATTTTCCTGAGAGTTGGCTAGAAATTAATCAAAAGGGAGAAATTGTGATGTTGAATCAAAAAAAAAATTACAGCAGAGTTCAAGAGTCAACCCTTTTGGGAAATTAAAAATATTGTTACAACTTCTTAACTTCTCTTGAACTCCTACTTCTTTACGAATAACTTTTTCAGCAAAGCCTAATTACTCTGATTCTCTGATTTCTCCTCTTTTGAAGATTGGTTATCGGTAGACGAATTTGATTTTGTGTCTTGGGTTGGTACAACCACAGCAGAAGAATCTGTACTCTTAGATTCCTTTGGTGGTGTTGGAGGTATGACGACAGAATTTTTAGGTGGTGATGCTTCTGGGATGACTACAGAATTATCTGGTTTTGTCGGTTGGGGTGAATCGGAATTCTGACTGGAAGCGGGTGGGATATTTTCTGAGGGTGGTGTGGAGATAATAGGAGGAGATGATTTGACTTCCCGGAGTTTGTCACTTAAGGATGGTGTGGGAGTAACAACAGGTGTGGATATGGTGTGCCTAGTTTTACGGGGTAAAGATTCTGAAGAATTATCTTGAGATTGTTGAGGAAAGTTTTCTGGAGAAATACTATCATTTGTCGGAGTTGCTTCTGGGTCAATACGACGATTGCGTCTGCGTCGTTCAGAAGTGGACAATGATGCAGCAGACTTATGGGAAGAGGAAGTTTGATTTGCTTGATTTTTAGGAGAATGTGTACCCTCCACTACAGATTCTGGAGTACTGGTAAATTCTGGAGTGGATTCTTCTGAAAAGGGGTTAGGGGCTTGTAACTGAGACTTAGGTAATATTCTAGTCATGCTAACCCCTACTGTACTAGCAACCAAGACTACACCAATGCTTGCTAATACCTTGGCCAGTGGTAATTTTCTGGGCGGAGTTGTAACTGTCTCCACTGGAGATAATATGGTGTTGGGAACAGTTTGTTTCAAGCTATTTTCTGACTCTTGGGTAGATAAATCAATGGTTGGTGCTGGTTGAGTTAGTAATGATGGTGTGATCTCAAATCCATTGCCTGGTAGTAATTCTAGCCACTCTGCTACTGTAGTCGGACGAAAACGGGACTCTACAGCCATACCTCGCATCACTGCTTGATTAATAGATGCACTGAGATGGGGTTGCAGTTCACGGGGAGAAGGCATTGGTTGGCGATCGCGCAATAATGATGGAATAGGAACTTGTCCTGTTAACAGTGCATATAAAGTTGCTGCTAAACCATAAACATCAGTCGCTGTGGTGCGTCGTGCTTGGGTCAAATATTGTTCAATAGGTGCATAACCTTCACTAACTAAACCGGTGTGAGTTTGTTTCACACCGCTGTTAAATTCCCTGGCAATGCCAAAATCAATTAGCACTACTTCCTGAGTTCCTTGGCGGAGGATGATATTATCAGGTTTGATATCTCGGTGCAGCAAACCATTATTATGTACTACCTGTAATGCTGCCCCAATTTGGCGGATATAATGAACTGCTGTTTCTTCTGGTAATGGTATTCCCGGTAACACGAACGCTTCACCTAAAGTTTTCCCAGGAATATATTCCATCACCATGTAGGGTAGTCCATTCTCCACAAAAAAATCACTTACCCGAACAATATTGGGATAGACACAAGTGGCTAATCTTCTGGCTTCATCTTGAAATTGACGTTCAAACTTGGAAAAATCAGGATTTTGTCGCAGTCGTTCATTTATAGTCTTCATCACTACTTCTTGACTCAAGTAATGATGTTTTGCTTTGAACGTAATCCCAAATCCACCCCTGCCTATCTCTTCGATAAGAGTATATTTTCCACTCTGTAAAATTTTGCCTGTTAACATAGGGAAACTTAAATCCTTACTGGGCGGTTGACACTCCGTTCAACGGTTTTGTCTTATTAATCATATAGCAGGAGACAAGTGACAGGTGACAGTGAACAGCGTTGACAGATAACTGATAACTATTAGAATCGTTGACCTATACCAATATGTACTCGGCTATTTCCTTGGTTATTAATTCCATAATCAGCTCGAATTAAGCCTAAAGGTGAGTCAACACGGACTCCTGCACCATAACCAAAACCACTACCAGGCTTATTTTGCTCACCCGCAGGATTTCCAATGACAGTATCACCAGATCCTAAATCGGAAGCAAAGTCGGCAAATATCACACCTCCAGCAATGGGGAAGATGGGAAAGCGATATTCAGCGGAGGCTAAAATATAACTGCGACCACTTGCCACCTGTCCTGCATCATAACCGCGTATCGAATTAGAACCACCCAAGTTAAAGGTTTCATAAGGTGGTAAATCACCAACTACAGTACCAGCTTGCAGATTTAAAGCAAATATTTATCGAATTAGAACCACCCAAGTTAAAGGTTTCATAAGGTGGTAAATCACCAACTACAGTACCAGCTTGCAGATTTAAAGCAAATATTTGTGGCTGTTTGCTATTAAATAATTTAACCGTTATGAACTGGCTATAATTACCCCGGAGACGATTCATGGTAATTTGACCGTGACCAACGGGAATAGATTGTTCGGTGCTGAAAGTCAGGAGAGAACCTTGAGTGGGTTTAACTGGGTTGTCCCGTTCATCCTTAGTGGCTGTGAAGGATACAGCAGTTAGGTCGTCTGTTCCAGTATCACTAAAGGATAATTGGTTATTGTTGGCATCTCTGCGGGTAATATTACCTTTGTGATCGCGTATTGTAACACGAGTGTAATTAAGACCTACAGAAGCATCCCAGCCATCTACTTGTTGTTGAACACTTACACTACCGCCAATTTTTCCTTCTCGCACTTTTTCACCATTTGCCAGAGTGATGGTATCGTCAAATGTATGGGAAATTTGTCGTCTACGGAAGGTTTTAAAGTTGTAGCCTAAGCGGTTGGGGTTTGTTTCTCGATAGGGACTATTAAAATTACTATTAAATAGTACCTCTTGGCGATTAATTTCCACATTGGCAGCTAAAGTATCATTAAGGCCGCTAACATTTTGGTCTTTGTAGCTGAAGACCACAGATATACCATCATCAGCATTGTAACCGCCACCTAAGTTAACTGAACGCGCTCCAACTTCTTGGAGTTCATAGATCAAATCAACCTTTGTTGCATCTTCTTCAAAGGCGACATTGACAGTTTTAAATAAACCTAATTTATATAAAGTTTGGACATCATCCTGGACTAATTTATCTTGAAAGACTTTACCAGGCTTTAACTTGAGTTGCTGTCTGAGGCAATCTTTTTTAGTGCGGACTTTAATGGGATTACCGTTATTATCAACTTTTTGCCCCTCTTCATTGACAAACCTAAATTTGACATCACCTATTAAACCTTCAGCTACATTCACTGTGAGAATACCTTGGCGGTTTGGTTGAATTGATAGTACCCTGGCTAGGGTATAACCATTTTCTGTATACCACTGATTAATTTTTTGAACTATTTGCTGGAGTGCAGCGGGGCTAATATCTTTACCAATTTGATTTTTAAAGTTTTTTAAGGCTACTTGATAGGTTAGAATCTTTGCACCAGAGAGTTGTATTGCTTGTACTAATACAGGCTGAACTTGATAGGTTATCTTCAAACCGCCAGATGTACTGATGATGTTGACATTAGCACTAGCAAATAAACCAGTATCCAGAATTGCTGCTACATCTTTTTGTAGCTCGGTTTGACTGGTTTCTGCACCTGTTTGAGTTTTGATTACTTTGCGAATTACCTGTTCTAATTCTGGATTGGCACCAACTATCTCCACATTGGTAGCTATAACGACTAAATCGTTATCTGTAATCAAGTTTTTATTGATGTTGTTGATATTGTTGGGTATAACGGGCTGAGTAAATTCTACAGCATAGGTAGTTTCTGGAGAGGTTACGACTTCTATTTGTGCGGGCTGGGTTTCGATAAACGGCACTACTACCACATCAGTGGCTGTTTCGGTTTTAGCCTCTGGATTTGTGGTTTGATTGGGTAGAGCATTTGCTTGGTGAGTGATATTACTAGCAGCTAGGGTAGCTAATGTCAGAACTGCCGCAGAATAAACTCGCATAATTAATATTGATTAACTTCATCAACTGGTAGTTAGTTGCAGTCTGGTCAAGCATTGGGAATAATATAAATTCCCTATACCTGTGGATGAACAGACTGTTGATTGTAATTTTTTGTTTCTGATCAAAAAGGCGGTCAGTTTCGCCGATCAATAAAATTTAGATAAGTATCTATCTCCAGTGATTGTTTTTAGCAGGGAAGATACAGGTTCATTTGGTAATCAACAATACCTATTATCAGACTCTATGATTACAAATTGCAATAGGCCGCAGCTATTCTCTATCAAAAATATGAATGAAATATAAAATTCTATGACTGATTTATCCCAATTACCTTTAATTACAAATCCTCTGGAAAGTACTTCTCGTTTACAGTTACTGGTTTTGAGTAATGGTCATGGAGAGGATATAATTGCTGTCCGCATTTTAGAGGAACTGCAACGGCTATCTTCGCCACCGGATATCTTTGCCTTACCAATAGTGGGTGAAGGACGTGCTTACCAACAGTTGAATATACCGTGTATTAGTGCGGTTCAAACTATGCCTTCTGGTGGCTTTATTTACATGGATAGTCGCCAATTGATGCGAGATGTACGGAGTGGTTTGGTGCAACTTACCTGGAAGCAAATTCAGGCTATTCGTTGTTGGGTTAATTGTCAAACTAAGTTAGGAAATAAGAAAGCTATTTTAGCGGTGGGGGATATTGTGCCACTGTTGTTTGCAGCTATGAGTGGTGCAAATTATGCGTTTGTGGGAACGGCAAAATCTGAATATTATGTGCGGGATGAGGATGGTTTATTAACCAGAAGATCAAAATCGGTACGTTGGGAAAATTTTTCTGGTTCTATTTACCATCCTTGGGAGAGGTGGTTGATGAGTCGTCGTCGTTGTCGTGGGGTGTTTCCCAGGGATTCGCTGACGACGGAAATATTAAAGAAGTGGCCGATTCGGGCTTTTGATTTGGGTAATCCCATGATGGACGGTTTAGAACCGATGTTTACAAATTCAAAGTTTTATAATGCTTATACTGAACAAGAGGAGATTGTTCGGCCTTTGATTGTGACTTTGCTTCCTGGTTCTCGTGCTAATGAGGCTTATGCTAACTGGGAAATGATTATGACTGCTGTATCTGGTTTGATTACTGGTTGGCAAGAGCGAGATATGGTATTTTTAGGTGCGATAACTCCCGGTTTAGATCGGGATATTTTATCTCAAACTTTGCAAATTCAAGGTTGGCACAGATGTCCAGAATCTCCCATTCAACTTGCTGATCCTGAATATTTGACGTTTAAACAAAAGAATAATTATGTAATTCTCACCCAGAAAGCTTATGGTGACTGTTTGCATTTGGGAGATTTGGCGATCACAATGGCAGGTACAGCGACAGAACAATTCATTGGTTTAGGCAAACCTGCAATCGCTATTCCCGGAAAAGGCCCTCAATATAATCCCGCCTTTGCTGAAGCCCAAAGTCGTCTTTTAGGATCATCTCTAATTTTAGTAGAACAACCAATCAAAGTTACCCAAGTAGTACAATCCCTCTTGAAAAATCCTGACCTATTCAATGAAATTGCCGAAAATGGAGTTCAGCGTATGGGTCAACCAGGTGCAGCCAAACGTATTGCTGAATGTTTGCAAACAAGATTAGGTTGAAAATCAACTCAACCCACTAACCCAGAACGTAACGCGCGAACCGCAGCTTGAGTACGGTCATCAGCACAGAGTTTATTTAAAATGTTGCGAACGTGAGTTTTCACTGTCCCCACCGTAATGTAGAGTTTTTCAGCAATTTGTCCATTACTGCAACCAGCAACAATTAACTCTAAAATTTCTAATTCCCGTTGAGTCAAAGGATAGGTTTCCAAAACCTGTTCATATTCGGTAGCCAGCGCCTCGATTTTCACGGTTTTTGGTTTATCAGCTGCTGTACTTTCTCCTGGTATACCCAAGCGCATCTTCCTTAATACCACATTCGCAATAGCTGGATCAATCCAAGAGTTACCCGCATAAGTAGCCTGTATCGCCTCAGTTAATTTATTGATGCTTGTCTCCTTCATATAGTATGAATCTGCTCCCGCTGCAAAAGCTGCTAGAACTGCATCTTCTGTATGATTCATGGTCAGAATCAGAATTTTTGTATTTGATTGCCCAGTTTCCGCTTGTTGGCGCTTAAACTTACGGGTAAGTTCAATACCATCCATATCTGGTAAACCAATATCAACTACAGCCACATTAGGCTTGGTAGTTTCCAAAAGTTTTAGACCTTGAGTAGCATTAGCGGCTTCACCAATTACTTTTAAGGCGCTGTTTGACTGTAAGGCAGCCCTTAATCCCATGCGGGTTAAGTCATGATCTTCAATTAAAAGAATGCTGATTTCATTCATTGTTACACCCAACTATCTAACATATAACTGCTGCTTTAAACTTAAAACCTTTTGTAACTATTTGATCTAATTTCCCCAAACCAAAGGTAGATGATATTTTGATTGAGTTGCATCCACCGAGAGAAATAATAAATTTCACTTATTTTAAGTTAGGTAGAAGTAAAAATCTAGCTAGGGATATATGGCTATTTATTTCAAAAAAATGAAATATTGATACGAATGAAACATCATTCCCTGTTAAAAAGCTACATCCGTAGGGGTCAAGTAAAATGCTAAAGCCGCGCATAAAATGAATCGAATCAGACTACTATACAACTGTTTGATCATGTATCTGCTAATTATCTATGTATCACAGATCAGTTCATGAATAAATTCTTGTAAATGGTAATTGATGAAATAGTAAATTTTAGGCTAAGTTAAGCAACTACCCCTTCCTCGCGAAGTCCTTAACTTTTGTGTTAACCTGTCCATTAAGTAAAGTAGGTATTTGGATCGTAACAAAAAACTATATTCTGAATACAGAAATTCACCAACAAGATACCAACCTATCAATTTATAATTACATAATGCAAAAATTTGCAGTAAAGTGCGATGGTTTCTCCAGGTACTAACTTAACACGATGAACTAGAATTAGGTAAACTTAGAGCTATATCCTCTCAGAAAATACAGGTAACAGCTAACAAGTGACAAGTAACAGGAAACATTGATATATGTTTCTTTCTTATGTAAAGAGAACGCGAGTCAATTCTTAGCGGTTAAGGAGGAAAAAGGAAAGAAAAAACCTTTATCCTTTACCCTTTAACCCTTGCCCAAACAAACGACTAATCCCCGGTACTTAACCAAGTAGTATTGGGGACGCGGGTTTAAAACTAATGAGTAATGATTTGTCCTTGTGTGACACACTCAAGGTATGTACTTAAAGCTGGTTAATATTTAATGAGTGAAAATTCACTTATCAATACTGAATACTGTTGTAGTGAGTAAAATTGCTCAGGCTGATGATACACAATGTTTCTGTGCAACTCTCACTAATGGCTGAGGACGGTGAATCATCTACTCATTTACAATTGTGTTGAGATGGATAAAGTATTTTATTTTACTTTATATTGACTCTGTTTCATTTAGGAGTGAATCGTTTTCATCTGCAATAATTGCTAATTGTTTACCAAGAATTATTAATTAAACATGAGCAATTTTCTATTAGCTAGATTTCTAAGTAGCAGAATCCTAGTTAAATGGTTTAAAAAGAGTAATGCTGTACATCGATCCATACTGCACAGCGAAAACAAAAACTGATGGAAGAGACGTTTAAAATTTTGGTTGTAGATGATGATGAAGTAGATCGCATGGCAGTCCGTTTAGCCCTGACGAAAGCAGGTGTTTATATGGAACTGAGTGAAGTTAGTGACTGTGAAGATGCATTCTCTGCCCTCCAAAATGCTAACTTTGACTGCGTTTTTCTTGATTATAACTTACCAAACCAAAACAGCTTGACTTTAATACACAAGCTGCGTTCTTCCGAAATCAAAGTTCCTTTAGTCATTCTCACTGCTCAAGGAGAGGAAAAAATTGCTGTTGAGTTAATGAAAATAGGTGCTACAGACTATCTACTAAAATCTCAGTTATTTTCAGAAAATTTAACCAGAATTTTACGCAATGCGATTAAATTATTCCAGGCTGAAATTAAAGCAGATTTAGCCTATAAACAACTCAAAGAAAGTCATGAACAACTGATTTGTAAAAACCAAGAATTAGAGATACAAAGGGAACAAATCCAGTTGCAAAATTTGAGATTATTGGAAGCATCACGGCTCAAAACAAAATTTTTAGCGACTATATCTCATGAATTGCGAACCCCAATGAATGCCATCATTGGTTTTTCACAAATACTCTTACGTCCGAAATTTGGTCAACTTACCAATCAGCAAGTGGATATGGTAGAGCGTATTCTCAATAATGGGAAGCATTTGCTGATGCTGCTGAATGAAGTTTTGGATTTTTCCAAATTAGAATCTGGAAGATTAGAACTAAAACCAGAAGTTTTGGATTTAGAAAAAATCGTGAACAATTCTGTATCAGAAATAATCTCTTTGGCTGAGGCTAAAAAATTATCTTTGGTGGTGGAAACAGATTTACAAGACACTTTGATATTTAATGATTCAGTACGAGTGCGCCAGATTTTAATTAATTTACTGGTTAATGCTGTTAAGTTTACAGAATCTGGAGGGATTTGGGTAGAAGTAAAGGAAATTCCCCAAAACAGATTAACAATTACTATTAGAGATACAGGAATTGGTATTTCTTCCAAAGATTTCAAACATGTTTTTGAAGCATTTCAACAAGTAGATCAAGGCATTAGCCGGAAATACCCTGGAACGGGACTTGGTTTAGCTATTACTGATTCATTGGTACAAATGATGGGAGGAAAAATACTTTTAGAAAGTAAATTAGGAGTGGGTTCAATATTTAAAATTGAATTGCCACGGCAAATAAGATTAATATCCAATCATGGAGGAGATGGTTATAATTTAAATTTAGGTAATGAAGAAGGAATTTATTATTCTCATCACAACCCACCTCAACTACCATCTCAATTCAATAAAGCTTCAATGGGATATCCTCATCTTAAGCAGCAGATAAAGATGGATTAAGTTAGGTAACTTAACAAAAACTGGATAAATTATGTCTATTGTCAAAAGTGATAAAATTGACCGAATTCTCGCCGTTGATGATACTAGAGATAATCTAATTTTAGTGCGAACCCTTTTAGAAAGTGAGGGTTATAAAATTGATTTAGTATCAGATGGTGCAACTGCTTTACAAAAAGTGGCACAATCTCCACCGGATCTGATTTTACTGGATGTGATGATGCCAGGAATGGATGGGTATGAAGTAACACGCAGAATTCGTAATTGTCCTGACCTCAACTATGTTCCGATTTTGTTGATTACCGCTTTTCATGAATCTAGTGTGGTGGAAGGATTAGATGCTGGTGCTGATGATTTCATCCGCAAACCATTTGATACAGATGAATTGTTGGCTAGAGTGCGATCTCTCTTGCGACTGAAGCACAGTATTGACGAACAGCAAAAAATGACCCGTCAGCGAGAAGACTTTGTATCTCGTCTTACCCATGATTTACGCACACCCTTAGTAGCAGCTGATCGAATGTTAGCTTTGTTTCAACAGGAGACTTTTTGCAAAATTTCGCCGGAAATGAAACAAGCGATCGCTGTAATGATTCGCAGCAACCAAAATTTAATGCAAATGGTCAATACTCTACTAGAAGTCTATCGCTTCGAGGCAGGTAAAAAAACATTAAATTTGGACAACTGTGACTTAAAGGAAATAGCTCAAGAAGTCATCAGTGAACTAGCCCCCCTCGCTATCGAGAAAAATTTGACCCTCAAATTAGATACTCATAAATTAAACCAACTAGGCAAAAATCCTGGAGTTATTATCGCTGATAAACTAGAAATGCGCCGTGTGCTGAATAACCTAATCGGTAATGCCATTAAGTTTACAGATACAGGAGGTATCGAAATTCGCATTTTTGAAACCTTACCTACTAACACTGAGCCAATTGAAGTTGTCATTGAAGTTGCAGATACAGGTTATGGAATTTTACCTGAAGATCAAGCAACAATTTTTGAGCGATTTCGTCAAGGTAGAAATAAGAGATCCGGTAGTGGCTTAGGACTGCATCTATCACAACGAATTGTAGAAGCGCACGCTGGCAAAATCGAACTTTTCTCAGAATTAGGTAAAGGTAGCGTATTCACAATTAGACTACTAAAAGAAAATTAGTTTCAGTTATTTCTAACTTTCATGACATATTTCAAGCGCAGAATACGTTTCAAATTTGTCATCAAGCAAACGCCAAATCATCTCTTCTAAATCCTCAAGCATATAAGGTTTACTAATATAGTCGTTAAAACCTGCTCTGAGGATACGTTCTTTCTCTTCCCTACCAGCTAAAACTGTAACTGCAACTACCGGAATATTACAGGTAAGCGGTTCTCTTTTTAAAGCTCGGACAATATCTAAACCATTGAATCCAGGTAACAAAATATCTAACAAAATCAAGTCTGGCTGATATTCCTCTGCTACCAATAGTGTTGTGTAACTTTCATTTTGACAAATACATCTACACCCTAATAACTCCAGAGCATAACTTAGCAATAGTAGACTATCATCATGATCTTCTACTACCAAAATCAAAGGGGGCTGAGAACTTTGCTTTTTTTCATCACTCATGAATGTATGTGTCAAATACATCTATTCTCCAGAAAATTAAATCAGGCTTTATCGTCTTTATAGTTAAACCAGACGATAATCCCGCAAGCCATAAAAGAATGTCTATTCAGAATTAGCTTGTGTTTTGCTACCGATCAGTTGATAATCCTGACCAACACACAAAGGAAAGGAAAACTCAAGCGGAATGGCTTTAGCAGATACCCCTTGATTATATGCAAAATTACAGAACATTTCCCTCATAAGTTCACAATAACTTTATAGAGAAAAAGATAGTAGTTATTTGCTTTAGTATCACTATTAACCTATTTATAAGTAACAATTCAAATTAGATGAGTTGAATTTAATATTGAATCCAGTATGAAAATAGACTATTATGTATATAGTACCTGTATTTTACTCTGCTCCTGATTACAAATTAAAAGTCGCCATAAAACCTCTTAAGTTAATAGCCAGATACTCTCATAAGTAATGAAAGCAGGTAAATAAATATTACTTGAATTGCGACCGTACATGCTTAGTTTGTAAAGCAGTGAGATGATACTTACTCAAACAGAAATATTTTAAGCATAATACTTGACGTAGCTGTATGCCTGTACTTCATGTAATATAATGTATAGCATACTTAGTTAATGATTTAACAAAAATTAAGTAACAACTGGGTTTTCCTTCTGAACAGTAGTTGTTCTACTTGGGGAAACTCCAAGACTGCACTACCTCCTCCTGACTCCTGAATTCTATGGATTTTGATTATTGCCGGAACAACGACAAAAACTCCTCTCCAGTACTTGGCGACCATTTAACCGTGATTTTGATTGGAAATATTTCCAATAATTAATATTTAATGACACCCAAGAGTTAACCCAAAAAAGTATTAATCTACTCAGTTATTATGCTGATGCCTGAGCCAGAAAAGAGTATGCTTGGTGGGCAAATATATTAAATTTAGCTTATGACTATACTCGTGGTGAATTACAAAAATTTTGGAATTTTATTACACCGGAAGTACTCACACCTGATTATCGGTACAAAGACGTTTTAAGTACAGAAACTCCTCTTGTACAATTTGTCAGTCGTAACAGCATTCCCATTGATCATGTTCTAAATTTATTGCAAGAAATTACGGTTTTAAGAGTTATACATTTATTGGAACGCCCTGATATTATCACCCAATATTACTCAGAGTGAGATTTCCATTTTCCAGTAGACAAGTTTGTTAATTGGGAACACCTCTATGTTATTAATACCGTTTATGCTTACTGGTCTAAATACGATATTTGCTTAGAAATTGACCCTTATGAACGGGGACGGAGACAATATACTTTAATATCTCAAAATCTAGCACCTTTAATTGATAAAGCTACCTATGATTTAGCTATAATGTTAAGTGGATATCAAAGTCGTGTAGGTAAAGTACATAGTCAGTTTCCTATTCTGACATTTCCTCGAAATATTCAAGATTTTACTGATTCAGTTCAACAAACCATTCTCAATCAAAACCAATTAGCAGTTGTAGTTCATGGAGAATCAGGAACAGGTAAAACAGCATGGACATAATCAGTAGCCAAGGAAACTTTAGTACCTTTAGGCTATGTAATTTTCATTTTGGATCATAATGCCACTACTAATTTTGTTCCTCCAAATTACTTAGAAAAAATTTGTATAATCATCAATGAACCTGATAACTTATCTCAAAATAGAGCTTCGAAAGTAGCCCAATATAACGACAAAACTGAACATATTTTAGCTTTGTTATATGGAACTTTATACCAAAGTGTAATTGATGAATCTGGTGTACAGATCAAGCAGCGTTTAGTGGTATTGATGACTTGTAATACTACAGAATTAGATCCAGCTATGTTACGTAAAGGTAGGGTAGATTTAATGTGTGAGTTTACACAGCGTTTTGTTTAACAAACTCAATTGGAGAAGAGAGGAAACAAATCTGATCAAATATCGTCACATTATCCAGTAATATTCTAGGTACTACTACTTAGCTGGATGTACATATTTCCAGGAGTTAAAACAGAATGTTGCTAAACCGTATTTCTGTGATGAGACTGTTAATTTCGGAGTAAGGATTGAGGTGGTGGGGTATTGACAAGTCTGATAGATGAGGCAGAATATAGCAAGCAGTTATGGGAAAGAATCTGTCACCAAAACTAGACAGAGAGATGTTGAAGCAGTTGGCAACAGAGCAACTGGTAGAAATC
>CAKZGI010000393.1 GCA_936914905.1 uncultured Trichormus sp.
TTTTGTATTTTTCAAATCTCGTATATACATATCACCTCTAAGGAACTCACCCAAAGTCAATCCATCTCTGTCATAAATCTGAACATGAAACCAACTTGAATATTATACTCTTACACGTATGGACACATTAAACGGACCTATTCACAGATAAAAAACTACCACAGTGAATCTGTCACACGAGACCACTGAAGAGAATATGCAGGAAGACTAAATAAATAAATCATTAAAGGGTTGCTTTTTCACTATCTGAAATAAAAGCAACAAAAAGATTCATGACCTAAGAACCTGATCTTCTCCATAACATACAGATAGATATTGTTGAAATCTAATATGTGCATAGTGGATGTTCAAAAACCATGTATTGAAAATGTGAATACTACTTAAGACATGCATTTCTAGAGATCTGGTTAACATACATCCTACTACTATGGATATTTTCAATAATCTAATTATTTCAAGAGATAACAAAGGTCTCATGGCGTCATCAATATGGAGATGTCTACGCACAAATGAGGCAGAGAGGAGGAAGTTGGTATTTGATTACTACTTAAATTCCAATGAATTTTGCATGAAAATGAGATTCCTTTATCAAGTCCTAGCTAGCCACTCTATACCTAAAGCAGCTAAGTTCAAACACATCTTAAGAGAGATGTGTACAATGCTGCCACACATCTAAACACCTTAAGCATCTAAGCATCTAGGAATTCTAGATGCATCTAAGATGTACTTGCAAAATAAATAAATCCATAAATTGTAGATGCACTTATTAGAAGCTTAAAAATCAATAAACTTGATAGAAAACAGTGTTACGTCAGCTAGCATAAAAAAATTCAGATTACTTGGTCCGCAACTCTTGATGTACAAAAATTTAAATAACAAACAATTAAGCATAACCCAAGAGCTAAAACTATTATTAAGTCCAATAATAAGCCTTCTAAACTTGGCCTTTTCACTTCCACTTCCTCCTCAATGTCATCATTATCATCTTCCTACCGAGTAAAACCTTCAATTCTTCCTCTTCTCCAAAATCATTATTATTCATATTACCACTTCCACTTCTTATTTGACAATCTTCACTTTCCATGAGAATATCTCAACCTCTCTGTTGAGCACACCCTCTTAGTTCCCCACGTCCTCTAGCTTCAACACATTACCTTGGATTTCTAGAATTAACCCCCTTTCTCTAGACATGCAATGAGGTCTCCATGGCCTCAGTTTGATTTATTTTTTGCCAAAGAGCACATAAACTTATCTTCTTTTATCCCACTTTTCTACCTTAAGAGGAGGTTCCTTTGTTTCTGCTCATTTGACCCTCACCTAGAATCGTAGGAGTAGAAAGCCCATGAGCATCTACTTGCAACTATTGTAAACAATCCAGTTGTAACTTAAGAGGACGATATCCATGGCCTCATATGACTCAATTGTTTCAGCAAGTATTCCCCAACTCCCAAGGAGTCCATCTTGGATGGGAACAATTACTTGGATTGTTGGAATAAAGGGCCAGCGTGCCTTTGATCATTGTGGAATAAAGTCTCTTTTGCTGAAATGTTCCCCTCTTGAGTTAGTACATTCAAGTGTATGTCAGACGCTAGGGCTATCTTTGGGAGGAAAGACACTAGACACTTTAAGTGTCTTCGCTCTGATGATGGTGGGGAATATGTGTCCAAGGCCTTTCAGGCATTTTGTGACAGCAAAGGGATAAAGAGGGAACTCACTGCCCCTTATAATCCACCCCAAAATGAAGTTGTAGAGCGTATGAACCAGATTATTCAAGATAGGGTCCATACTATGCTATCGCATGTTGCATTACCTCATGGTTTTGTGCAGATACTTTTATGATAGCTGTTCACTTGATTAATCGGTCGCCTAACAGGTCAGGTCTTTAGGAGGGAGGATACCTCAACAAGCATGGTCGGGCAAGCCACCTTCATATGCTCACTAGAGAGTGTTTGGCTATGAGGCTTTTGTGCACATCCGTAAAAAGAACACAACAAACTTGGATGTAGCAGAGATGGTCCCTCTCTTATTAACTCAATAATACCAGATTATCAGTCCTTTATTCGTCGAGGAAGATTTTTCTCAGCATGCACTAATGTTGTACATAGGTCTTGTGTGTTAATTTCTTTGAGGAAGGATTTTCGATATACAGTATTGTACTATGAACATCTGATTTTCCCAGCAAATCTATTATACTTTTCCTGGAGATCTTTAGAAATTGCCCACCACAAAAATTCTATGGATACATGGCATTTCTCATAAGGTCAAAACTTTATTTGTCCTAATGATGTCTAGCTAATTATGACAAGAGAAGCCTCTCATGTTTGAGTAAAGATTGCAAATAATCATCTGTGTGATTTCGGCAGATTCAACTCATGCCAGGGTTAATCTTCCAACCCAAACACTATGTAACCAGAGGGTTGTCGTTGGCTGCATGTCAGATGAGTGTAAATGTGCTCGTTGGGAGGAAAACAATGCTCCACCTTGAAATTTTTATTTTCATTGTGATGGGTTTTCATTACATGCAAGTAAGCAAAGGCTTTAACAAGATGCTATGATAAAGGTCGTCCATTATTGGTTGCAAACAAAGTCCAAGAAGAAAATAAATGAGAAATGTTGTGATCTCTCCTTGGATTAACAAGCAAAGTGATAAACAACTGCTTGTCTGGGTTGTTAATGCTCAAGTTGAAAAGGTTGCAAACGAAGTCCAACAAGAAAATAAATGACAAATGTTGTTATTTCTCCTCGCCTTTACAAGCAAA
>CAKZGI010000394.1 GCA_936914905.1 uncultured Trichormus sp.
TGTTTGTGATAAGTCTTTTGCTAAAATTTTTTGCGTCATGTCTCATATTTTATAATGCCCTGTGTCCCACGCTAAACTTTTTCTTTTTTTCTCTTACCCCTACTTATTAAGCCCATACCTTGAAAATTTTGGTACAATATCCGTTTATGATTTCTCTAAGATTTATTTATAGCTGAAATGGGCGATCGCACTTATGGAATTCTGGGAACTGGTGCATTAGGCGGTTTTTATGGCGCAAAACTGCAAAAAGCTGGTCATAACGTCCACTTTTTACTCAAAAGTGATTACCCAGATGTAAAACAAAATGGTTTAATCGTTGAATCTAAAGATGGTGATTTTCTCCTCCCCCAAGTCCAGGCATACAACGATGTAGGAAAAATGCCTAGCTGTGATGTGGTGGTAGTAGCACTCAAAACAACCCAAAACCACTTGCTACAGCAGATGTTACCAGCAGTCATCAAGGATGATGGGGTAGTGTTGGTATTGCAAAATGGACTAGGTATAGAAGCAGAAGTAGCCGAAATTGTGGGTAATGTCAGAGTGCTAGGGGGGTTATGTTTTCTCTGTTCCAATAAACTGGGACCAGGACATATCCGTCATTTAGACTATGGACAAATTACCTTGGGTGAATATGCATCTAACTATAATCCCAGTGGATCTACACATAAAATGCAGGAAATAGCCACAGATTTTGAAAATGCTGGTATTTCCATAGAACTAGTAGAAGATTTATTATTAGGACGTTGGAAAAAATTGGTGTGGAATATTCCTTATAATGGACTGTCTGTAATTCTCAATGCCACAACTGACGAATTAATGGCAAATATGCACACCCGTCAGTTGGTTGAACAATTGATGTTTGAAGTAGTATTGGGGGCAAAAAGTACAGAGAGGTTAATTCCTGAAAGCTTCATTCAAACCATGCTTGACTATACAGTAAAAATGAAACCGTATCGGACTAGCATGAAAATTGATTTTGATGAATGTCGTCCTTTAGAAATAGAAGCAATTTTTGGTAACTCCTTAAAGAAAGCAGAAGCAGCAGGTGTAAATTTACCAAAAATTCGTTGCTTATATCAACAGTTGAAGTTTTTGGATGGGAAAGGGAAGAGGTGACAGGTGACAGGTGACAGAGAGATAAAGCAGGGGAGACAATTAATAATTACGTTTGCGAAGCGTTTCCGAAGGTAATATTAAAAATTACGAATTACTAAATTATCTCATACCCAATATTTCTGAGATAGCGTGAAAAATATCCAGATAGGAATTACCCTTCAGTCCCCGAAATGACTCAAATTTATAGACCATAAATTGCAAAAAAGAGAGAACTAGTCACAAAGAGAGAACCGATTTTAATTTGTAATCTTACTTCTTGGCTAATTTCCTCTAAAAAACTCTGGTAATAGAGTAATAAATTGAGTAATACACCAAGGTTTTTTTCACATAAGATTGTTGTTCTAAGATTGTAATTTACCCTGAGTAATTAACGAATTACTAATAAATATCCAAGAGATTGTAATAAACTTAAATAAAAATTACCGTAAGGACTCAGCTCTAAGCTAGAGGGATTAAAGAAGGTGTCTGCAAAGCAGAGTTAACCATCCATTTGATGGGTTTGTCAAAAAACTCAATTAGAGACAGTGCTTGAGGGCGACAAGTTTGTATAA
>CAKZGI010000395.1 GCA_936914905.1 uncultured Trichormus sp.
GTTTATTGTGGCGTCAGATAGAGCCAATTCAAGCTTTATTTAATAATTTTCGAGGTAAACAAGTGAAGAAGTTTTTCGAGATAAGCGGAAAATTTCGCACTCGCATTATTAACTACAGCTACTACCAAGTTAACTGTGTTCTATTGGTTCTGGATCTGTCGAATCTGCTTTTAAACACATTGGAGCAAGGATTAAGATTTCTGGCGGACAGTGGAATGTTGAAAGTGTCTACCAAATCCTTTCCCTTCGTTGTGTTTATCTCAATGGTTTGCTTGCTATTTGAATCTTTCTACCAAAACTCGATGCTCCCAATTGATTTTAGATGAATGTATTGATCGCAGGTTAGCTAAAAAATTTATAGGTTATGAAATCAAAACTCTTCCCCAGATGGGATGGGTGGAAACTAAAAATTGTGAACTACTGGGTTTAATAGAAAAAGAATTTGATGTTTTTATTACTGTTGATAGGAATTGATCTTTTCAGCAAAATTTATCTCAGTTCAATATCGCTGTAGTTATTTTACAAGCAAAGTCTAGTAGATTAATGGATATGAAACCTTAATTCCTTGCATGATTTTATTTTTGTAGACACAATTTACTAAATCTTAAGCCTTAAGCATATCAGTATCAATACTTTAATTAACCGTACCTGTAGCATAACCCTGACTAATTACACCAGCATAACCAAGCAAACGCTGACGTGCTTCTTCAGCATCGGATTTAGGACTAACAGACAAGGTATACTGACGATATAGGGACGCAGCAACTCATTGTGCTACCAAAATTCCCACAACAGTAGCTTGTTTTTGTAAAGCAGTATAAACTTCATCATTCAATTCCAGGCTCAAGAGTTGGCTCACTATTTTTAAGTTACCTTAAATAACTTTCACATAATTATAGCTTTTTCCACTTGAGAACCCAGGAAAATAAAGCATAATTAACCATTAACCAACACATAAAAAACACTATGAACACACAACCTATTCGCGTCGGAGTCCTGGGTTTTGGCGGACTTGGACAAGCAGCAGCCAAACTCCTTTCCAGTAAACGAGAAATGATCCTAGTTGCAGCCGCAGACCAAAAAGGCTACGCATACTCCACAGAAGGCTTAAACAGCGATGCTTGCATCACCAACTATCAAAATCAAGGTACAGTCGGTTATTTAGAACCAGTCGGGACATTAAGCAATAACAGTATTCAAGATTTAATTAAAGCCACCGGTGACGCTGTAGATGCTTATTTCCTAGCTTTACCCAACCTCCCCAACGACTTTATCCCCAATGTCGCCAAAGAATTCATCAAAGCTGGTTGGCGCGGTGTGCTGGTGGATGCCATAAAACGCACCAGTGCAGTAGAACAACTTCTAGCCATGAAAGACGAACTGCAAGCAGAGCGAATTACTTATATGACAGGCTGTGGTGCAACACCAGGACTGTTAACCGCCGCCGCCGCATTAGCCGCCCAAAGTTACGCCGAAATTGACAATGTGGAAATTACTTTTGGTGTCGGTATTGCTAACTGGGAAGCTTACCGCGCCACGGTTCGGGAAGATATTGGACATATGCCCGATTATACTGTGGAAGCTGCTAGGGCGATGACTGACGCAGAGGTAGAAGCATTACTAGATAAAACTAACGGCGTGCTGACTTTGGAAAATATGGAACATGCCGATGATGTGATCTTAGAAATAGCGGGAATTTGTTCACGGGATAGAGTGACTGTAGGTGGTGTAGTTGATACCCGCAACCCCAAAAAGCCCCTCAGTACCAATGTGAGAATCACAGGATGCACCTTTGAAGGTAAAATTTCTACCCACACCTTTACATTAGGAGATGAAACCAGTATGGCTGCTAATGTGTGCGGTCCGGCCTTTGGTTATTTAAAAGCTGGTCAAGAATTACATCAACGGGGTATTTATGGTTTATTTACCGCTGCGGAAATCATGCCTAAATTTGTAAAATAGGTGATTAGTAATTGGTGATTGGTAATAGGTGACCAATTACCTCACCTACATCTAAGCTGGTGGAAGTTCTGAGGAATAAGACTCTATAGGTTCTTCCTCAGCTAGAGATAATGATGTTTGAATGACAAAAGGTAATTCTGCACCTATTAAACCCCGTTGGATGCGTTCTGGTGTTTGATCAAAAACTACAAACAACGGATAAACGATATTTGCACCCTCACTCAAAATATGACTATGACGGGGATGCATAATCCATTCATATTCTTTATCTAACCAAACTTGGCTTTGTCTCCATCTTCCTAATAAATCAGAAAAGTCTTCATGGGGACGATGAATAAATAGTAATATTTCTACACCGGTTTTGATTTTCCATTCCGGATCACACATGATTATAGATATATCACAGGGTAAACCCATCGTTTTTGAAGTTTTAGCTTCAATATCACGGATACGAACGATGGGTAAAGGGATAGTGATTACACTTTCCGATGGACGACGCAGACTAGGAATCATTTCCAAATATGGACGATGCTGTTTGAGGAGTGCGATCGCAGCTGAATGATTGCTATATTCCGCTAAACTAGATTCATAAAGAGATTTTTGTCTAGACATGATTTTTCATTTACCAATAGTCAGTTATCAGCTATCAGTTCTCAGTACAAGTTTTTTATTTTCCAGTTCAAAACATTTTTCACTGTTAACTGTTAACTGATAACTGTTTTTTTACCCCAGTTTTTCAAAGACCTTGAACATGGGTAAATACATTGCCAGCAAAATTGTACCAACCATCCCCCCAAGAACCACAATCATTAATGGTTCTAAAATACTTGTTAATGATTTAACTGCCTGTTCTACTTCATCTTCATAGAAATCAGCAACCTTCATCAACATTCCATCTAATTGACCAGTTTCTTCACCAATACTCATCATGGCAATAGCCATAGATGGGAAAACTGCATCTTTTTTCAAGGCGACACTAATCATCCCACCTTGTTGAACATCTAGCCTAGCTGCATCTATGGCATTAGCAATCACTTGATTTCCTGATGTATCCCGCACAATTGCTAAGCAAGTTAGAATTGGCACACCTGAACGAGTTAAAGCCCCAAAGGTGCGGCTAAATCGAGCAACTGAAGATTTTTGGATCAAGTCACCAAACAAAGGTACTTTTAAAGATAGGCGGTCAATAGTTTCTCTACCTACGGGAGTTTTGTAATACTGCTTATAGGCAAAGGAAGCTGCCATAAAACCAGCCATAATTACTAAAGACCAATAACTTCGTAATATTTCGCTAGAAGTCATCAGAAATTGTGTTAGTGCTGGTAATTCAACACCTATGTCTTTGAAAATATTAGCAAATATGGGAATTAGAAACACAGTCATACCCACAAAGATGGCAGTTGCGAGAAACCCTACTACTAATGGATAAGACATAGCCGATTTAATTTGGTTCTGTAACCGAGCCATATCTTCTAATAGTTTGGCTAGACGATTTAATACTTCATCTAGCACACCACCTATTTCTCCTGCCTGAACCATACTCACATACAAACCATCAAAACAGTCAGGATGCTTACCCATAGAATCAGAAAGATTAACTCCCGTTTGCACATCACCGCCAATTTCAATCAGAGCTTGTTTCAATTTGGGATTACTGCACTGTTCACCAAGTATTGCGAGTCCTCTAACAATTGCTACACCTGCATTCACTAAAGCAGCAAACTGACGGGAAAAAACAGCTTTGTCTTTTACAGAAACCTTAACTAAGGAATTCTGGAATTTTTTTAAATCAAAGCGGGAAGATAAACTTTGAGATTCTTTCAGGTCTTGAACTATAAAGCCCTTATCTCTGAGATTAGTCCGAGCATCGCTTAAGGAATCAGCAACAAATTTCTGAGTTCTTAAATTTCCTTGGGAATCGCGAATACGAGCAAGGTAGGTAGGCATAGTATCAATTCAAAATTCAAAATAGTGCTTACAGCAGGCTACGCCAACAAAATTTAAAATTAGCCAATGGGTAATTGGTAATTCATAATTTGTAATTGGCATTATAATCATGAATTATGAATTACGCATTAGAAAATCTAATGAGCTTTAGCAGCAGTACTAAGTTTTGCTGCTGATGCTTGTGGTGGTGCTGACCCAATGAGACGTTGAACTTCATCAGGCTTAGAAGTCTTAGACATAGCCGCTTCAAAAGAGATAGTTCCAGCTTTATATAAATCAGCTAGAACCTTCTCTAAAGTTTGCATTCCCAATTTCCCACCAGTTTGAATCGCTGAATAAATTTGCGCTGTTTTACCTTCACGAATTAAGTTGGAAATAGCAGGAGTGATTACCATAATTTCTTGAGCCATCACCCGACCATATTCACCTGGTTTGGGATTTTTCTTAGATACTAAAGTTTGGCTAAATACTGCTACTAAAGAGTTTGATAATTGTACCCGTACTTGGGTTTGTTTTTCATGGGGGAAAACGTCGATGATCCGGTCAACTGTTTGGGCAGCAGAACTGGTGTGCAGTGTACCAAATACTAAGTGACCTGTTTCTGCGGCAGAAATTGCCAAAGCAATTGTTTCCAAATCCCGCATTTCTCCTACCAGAATGATATCTGGATCTTCCCGCAAAGCTGCTTTCAAGGCATTAGCAAAACTCTTGGTGTCTTCCCCTAGTTGACGTTGGTGAACTAGGCTTTTAATTGGTTCATAAATAAATTCTACAGGGTCTTCAACGGTTAAAATATGTTCTGCTCTAGTGCGGTTAATGAGGTCAATCATTGCCGCTAGAGTAGTGGTTTTACCTGAACCTGTTGGGCCTGTCACCAGAATTAATCCTCTGGGTTTTTCAGACATTTCCCGAACTATATTTGGTAAACCTAATTTTTCAAAGTTAGGAATTTTAGAACTCAATGCTCGCAAACAAGCAGCATAAGCACCACGTTCTTTGTAGACATTCACCCGAAAACGAGCTAATCCTTTGACACCATAGGAACAATCTAATTCCCAGGTTTGTTCTAAGGTTTTTCGCTGGGTGTTATTGAGCATACTAAAAATTAATCTTTGGCATTCATCTGCGGTCAGCACATGATCACCAATAGGAGTCAGATGACCACTCACGCGGAAGTAGGGAGGTAAACCTGCGGATAAGTGCAGATCCGAACCACCCATGTCAATCAACTGTTCCATCAAGTCTTCAATGATCATTTCCATAGTCGCTTCGCTCCAATTTAAAAATAGTGAATAGGGAATAAGAGTTCAGGAAAAAGACTAAATCTTTCTCCCCCTGCTCCCCCTGCTTCCCCTACATCCCCAGCCCCTCTAACTCCTGGTGCTAATCTTGAAAACGAGGTGTCATACAGTAGGGACAATCAAGCCATTCTGGTTGTAATGTGGCATCACAAGTTTTACAAGTTAGACCACTCTTACGTTTGGCTTTTAATTCAGCTTCCAAACCTGTATCAGTAAAGGTTACGCGCTCTACTTCTTCCAGAGTTGTAGAACCTTGACGCACTAAATCTAGACTGTAAGCAAGCAAGGTTTTCATACCTTCTTCTACAGCTACTTCTTTGATGCGTTCTGTGGGTGCTTCTTGGTTGATGAGAGTTTGGAGGTTTTCTGTGACTCGCATAACTTCATAAACACCACAACGTCCTTTATAGCCAATGCCATTACAAGCCGGACAGATTTCATTTTTGGTTTTAGCTTCTGCTATGGATTCTGGAGGTAACGAATTAGCTTTGTAAAAAGTTACTGATGTTTCTTTGGATGCTGACAGACCATAACGAGCCAGTTCTTCAGTAGTGGGAGTGTAGGGAATTCGACATTGTGAACAAACTCGACGCACTAAACGTTGTGCCAAAACACCAATTAGGGAACTGGAAACCATGAAGGGTTCAATTCCCATTTCTCCTAGACGTGCGATCGCACCAGGAGCATCATTAGTGTGTAAAGTAGTTAATACTAGGTGACCTGTTAAAGCCGCTTCAATCGCTGTTTTTGCCGTTTCTTTATCCCGTGTTTCACCCACAAGCAACACATCGGGATCTTGACGCAAGAACGCCCGCAATGCTGTGGAAAAATCCAACCCTTTTTCCCGAATTACCTGTACTTGGGTAATCCCTGGCAAACTATATTCAATCGGGTCTTCTACCGTACTAATGTTAATTCCTGGATCGTTCTTTTCTGCCAATGCCGAATACAACGAAGTCGTTTTACCAGAACCAGTCGGACCAGTTACCAAAATCAAGCCAAAGGGCTTGCTGACCATATCCTGGACAATATGCAAAGTCTCTGGATCAGTAATTAACTTATTCAACCCTAGTTGGGTAGAAGAGTTGTCCAGAATCCGTAACACCACCTTTTCCCCATAGCGACTGGGTAAGGTATTCACCCGGAAGTCAACTTTCCGTCCTTCAAACAAACGACGGATGCGTCCATCTTGAGGTAAACGCCTTTCCGCGATATCAAGATTAGAAATGATTTTAAATCGGGCTGTCACCGCCGGAATGATTTTTTTAGGTACAGGGTCAAAAGCCTCATGCAGTACCCCATCCTTACGGAAGCGAATGCGTAAGTTTTCCTCTTGTGGTTCAATATGAATATCCGAAACCTTTTCTTGCAAAGCTTTAAACAGGATTCTGTTGACGAGTTTGATAATGGGTGCATCTTCAGCATCCTTAATTGATGCATTGATATCAGCATCCTTGTCCTCAGCAACTTCTTCTATATCCTGATCTTCCAGGTATTTTATATCCTGATTAATATCTGTATCTCTTTTTTGTTCTTTTTCCTTTTGCCGAATAGCCAACTCATCTAAATATTTGTTGATCAGATGCTGGTAATCTTCTTGGGTAATCACCATACGCTGTAAGGATAAGTTCTTGTTACGCAAGATTCGGTTCAGGTCATCAGAAGCATCCAGATTATCTGGTTCCACCATTGCCACTAAAACATAAGGTGGTGTTTGGTCTTCCCGTTTCGATAGCGGTACCAAACGATGACGACGACAGACATCGACTGGTATAAGACTATCAATCAATTGTCCAACCATCAGATTGCCAATTTGATTGACTTCTGGATCTAGTGATTCAACGCCATATAATATTTTTAGTTCAAATAGATGTTGTTTCTTGTATTCCCGAATAAACTCTGGTGATAGTTGTTGCCCAGTGATTGACTCTAGGACATCTGTCAGCTTCTTGCCAGATTTCCGGCTCTCTATTAGTGCCTGTTTCATCTGTTCAGTGTTGACATAGCCAGATTGCACTAGGTGGTTGCCAAAGGGCGAAAACTGTGTTCTTGTAGTTAACGCGGTGCTAGTCCGTTGTGGTGAGGAGTAAGTCATAAGCAATCTCTCAGGGAAACCTCTTATTTAAGTATTCCCACACTGTAGTCAATTATTCTCATTATGAGTGTATTAAATTTCAGTTTAAAATTTTTCTTCTTAAAAATTTTTTCAGCACATTCCTGGCGGCCAGATGTGCAGGAGAAGCAAGATGTATGATTTCTATCATCTTAAAGACTGAATTACTGGACTCCTAGCTAGTAAATTACGTTAAATAGTGAACAACCTGATTTCTTCCTGGAGTTACTTTACCTGTTCGGTTTACCACCCTCAGAAGCTATACGCTAATCTGTTCACAATTTGTCACAATAAGGAAATCCTAAATCTCAAATTTCCAATCCAGGGAAGACTGAACTTTATATATTAGATTTTGTAGATTTTGTCTTTTTGATCCAAAATCTAAAAGTTAGTACAAATCAATGGCACTGGCGATTATGGAATAAATCACAAGACCAAAACCCACAATTCCTAAACTAAGTCTCTGTCTTTGGGCATGGGCTAAATTACAAATCCAAAATCCGCAATCCACAATTGCTTGAGGTTGTTCCGTAAAAAGCATCTGGGATAAGTGGACAATGATAGATGAAAATAAATAAGTAAACAACACTAACCAGCAATTGGGTGAACCAATAGAGGTAAAGCAAGCAATGAAGAGCGACTCCCCAGCCGAAATTAACTCTCAAGAATCAGGCAGCGAGGTGACTGAGCAAATGACAGCCCATAATGTACCGCAAGAACCTGAACTCACAGAAGAAAATGGTGTCGCTGCGGCAGAGACAACACAAGCAGATACAGCAGCTTTAGCAGATTTAACTCAACAACTGGAGTTGGTGAAAACCCAACTAGAAGATCGTAGTAATCAATATATGCGGATTGCCGCAGATTTTGAGAATTACCGCAAACGCACCTCCAAAGAAAAAGAAGACATGGAGACGCAGATGAAGCGAAATACGATTATGGAATTGCTGCCTGTTGTTGATAATTTTGAAAGAGCGCGGGCGCATCTCAAACCCCAAACAGAGGGCGAAATGACAAT
Source organism: uncultured Trichormus sp. (assembly GCA_936914905.1). Classification (GTDB taxonomy): domain Bacteria; phylum Cyanobacteriota; class Cyanobacteriia; order Cyanobacteriales; family Nostocaceae; genus Trichormus_B. The sequence continues at coordinate 8,342 of CAKZGI010000395.1, forward strand.
TCACAAAAGTTATCAAGGGGTTTATAAACAATTAGTGGATTGCCTTAAACGTTTAGGTGTGTCACCAATGCGTCCAGAAGGACAAGAATTTGATCCTAACCTGCATGAAGCAGTAATGCGAGAACCTACAAACGAACATCAGGAAGGAACAGTATTAGAAGAGTTAGTGCGCGGCTATTTTTTAGGCGATCGCGTACTGCGTCATGCCATGGTAAAAGTAGCAGCTCCCAAGGAAGATACACCCACACAACAAGAAGATGAGTTGAGTCAAGAAAACACTTAACCAAAGAGGTGACAGGTGACAGGTGACAGGTAACAGGTAGGAAATTTACCCATTACCGATCACCTTTTTCCCTGTTGAAAGTGGATAACTAGTACAGTACGGCGTAAATAAACCAATCATTCCAAATCTCTGAAAAGCTCACGCCGTATACATTTTGAATTTGGGATTTTGTTAGCTTAACTCTTCTGAAAGAAGCATTTTGAATTGACGGCGGTACTAGCAACATGGATTACATAATTCCCACAGACATTAGTTTGATATACTAAAAACGGTTTAAAGGTGTCATTCTGAACGTTCGCGGAGCATCTCTGAAAGAGATAGTGAAAAATCTCCGAGATACTAGAGCCTACGGCTGTCAATTTAAGAGATATCCTGATAGCGTGGCATAAGCGATTTCATAGAGTACCTGTATCCAGCAGAGGATTAACGCTGGGCAAAAAGATGAATCAGTGTGTTAATTTGGTCTATAAAGTTGTAGCTGCTGGCGTACCGACATACTTGGTGGCAGTAGGAAACAAACAACAAAATATTGTAGTTGTTTAGTCATAAACAATTTGTTTAATTGTTGTTTTGCACCTTAACTGGAGTCTCCAGTCCTGAGCCAAAAACGATAGTCGGCAAAAAATCACGGTAAAAGCACTCAATAAAAATACTGTCAGCATGGGAAAAGTTATTGGGATAGACTTAGGTACTACTAACAGTTGCGTTGCTGTTGTGGAAGGTGGTCAACCGATAGTGATCGCCAATTCCGAAGGAGGACGCACCACTCCCAGTATTGTAGGATTTGGCAAGAGTGGGGATTTATTGGTTGGTCAGTTAGCCAAGCGCCAATCCATCACGAATGCCGAAAACACAATCTACAGTATCAAAAGATTTATCGGTCGTCGGTGGGAAGATACAGCCACAGAACGCACTCGTGTACCTTATAACTGTGTCAAAGGTCGAGACGATACCGTTGATGTGCAGATTCGCGGACGTAATTATACGCCTCAAGAAATATCCGCCATGATCCTACAAAAACTCAAACAAGAGGCGGAAAACTTCTTGGGTGAAGAAGTAACTCAGGCGGTAATTACCGTACCAGCATATTTTACAGATGCCCAAAGACAAGCAACCAAAGATGCTGGAACAATTGCCGGATTAGAAGTTCTGAGAATCATCAACGAACCAACCGCCGCAGCTTTAGCCTTTGGTTTAGACAAACAAGACCAAGAACAACTGATTTTGGTATTCGACCTGGGAGGAGGTACTTTTGATGTCTCCATCCTCCAACTGGGAGATGGCGTATTTGAAGTTAAAGCCACTGGAGGTAACAATCAACTGGGTGGAGACGATTTTGATAATTGCATTGTTCTCTGGATGTTAGAGCAATTTGAGAAACAAGAAAAAATCGACATTTCCCTAGATAAAATGGCGCTACAACGTCTGCGGGAAGCAGCAGAAAAGGCAAAAATTGAACTTTCCAGCATGGTAAATACCTCAATTAACTTGCCTTTTATCACCGCTGATGAAACAGGACCAAAGCATCTGGAAATGGAACTGAGCCGTTCTAAATTTGAAGAACTAACAGTACATTTAATTGCAGCTACCATAGAACCGATGAGTCAAGCACTCAAAGACGCAGACCTCAAACCAAAAGACATTGATCGGATTATTTTGGTTGGTGGCTCTACTCGGATTCCTGCGGTTCTTAATGCTGTGATCCAATTCTATAATGGTAAAACCCCTGATCGCTCCGTTAACCCTGATGAGGGTGTAGCACTCGGAGCTGCAGTTCAAGCTGGAGTCCTGGGTGGTGAAGTTGATACTTTACTGCTCTTAGATGTAACTCCCCTATCTTTAGGACTGGAAACTCTAGGGGAAGTATTTACTAAAATCATTGAACGTAACACCACAATTCCCACGAGCAAATCCCAAGTCTTTTCTACCGCAGTTGATGGGCAGAATTCCGTAGAAATTCATGTTCTCCAGGGAGAACGGGCAATGGCACGAGATAATAAAACTCTTGGTAAGTTCCTTTTGGCAGGGCTTCCCCCTGCTCCTCGTGGCATACCACAAATTGAAGTGGCTTTTGACATTGATGTCAACGGCATCCTCAAAGTTTCTGCTCAAGACAAGGGTACAGGTAGGGAGCAGAGTATTCGCATCACTAATACAGGTGGTTTAAGCCAAGTTGATGTTGAACGGATGCGACAGCAAGCTGAAATGTATGCTGAAGAAGATAAGAAACGTAAAGAACTAATTGAGCTCAAAAATCAAGCAGATAACCTATTGATAAGTTACACATCTACACTCAATGATAATGCCGAGTTAATTAGTGAAGAAATTAAAGATTGGGCCAGTCAGAAATGTGACAGTCTCCAAGTAGCCATGAGTGACCCCAATATCTCCGCAGTTGCCTTGAAGCGGATATTTGAAGAATTCCAACAAGCTTTATTTGCTATTGGTGCAGATGTTTACAAACGCGCCCGTAAGTCAGTAGATTCCCAATCGCAATCGCAAGAGCCAGAGGAAAAAGAAGACTTGTCTGATATTTCTTTAACTTTAGTCGAAGAAAGTTCAGCGGCTGAGACATCAGCAATACCACAATTTAATTTTGATTTTGATGAGGATAGTACAGCTTCGGCTGATTATGAAGCGATAGATTAATTGGGCATTCGGGACTGGGAACTGGGGACTAGGGAGCGTATATCTCCTAGTAAGTTTGGTAGTTTATGTTCTGTTAGTTTTCTGCCTCTGAGCTGGAATGAGTCTACTATCGACATTCCATGATCTGACTCTTGCATCCCTTTCCGAATTGTGTGTCGATTCCATCCTAGTTCTCGTTCTGCAATTGTTACTCCTCCTCGTCCTTATCCTTTCACTACCTCTGCCATGAATTATCTTCGGTCACTTCCTTTTAGCTTTTGTGCTGTCTTTATATACAACGACCTTAGACTATCACTTAGTTGGATCAATGATTCTGGAGACATAAACCATACTGCAAGCTAATTATTCTCTCAGTATCCCTGGTTTTGGATCACTTTTTCTTTGGATTACTCTAACCAATCACAACCATCCACAAGTCATCGCTCTAAATTCTGCACAGGCCACAACCGCACTGTTTTGTGAAATGATGCGGTAGCGATGGTTTTGCAGTCGGGGCTGAAACTCACACTATTGACTGTATCCTGATGCCCTTTAAATTGGTTGCGTTCTTTGATATCGTCGAGGATATTATTTATCGTCGACGATATTATTTAATGTTTGGGAATTACCCTGATTATCAAAATCTAAATTATTTGATTGGTGTTGATTATTCATAACCTAAATTTTGGTGATTCTTGTAAAATGGGATTAATATCAAACCAAGATCCATCTTCATGGATATATTAGACCTCTTGCAAAATTGTTTGTGTGGTATGATAAAGGGGTTTAGATTTTACATATTTTTTTTGGTGTTCTTTGTGATCGCTAAGAGTAATCCAAGGAAAAAATGATCCAAAACCAGGGATACTGAGAGAATAATTAGCTTGCAGTATATTTTATGTCTCAAGAATCATGAATCCAACTAAGTGATAGTCTAAGAGGTTGTTTGAGAAGTCGGTCTTTGTGTCATGTTGAATGCAGCGGAGCAGAATGAAACATCTCAGTACACCCTCAAAACCTAGATTCTAGAGCCTCCAGCACGCTTCGCGTTCACGCAGTGTCCCGAAGGGATAAGCTCCATTTCATTTCGCTCGGAATGACAATTTATACCTCCTAAAACTTTTCAAACATGCTCTAAGGTCGTTAAGGCAGAATTCAAAATTCAAAATTCAAAATTCAATTCGCTCACAAATTTCAACTGACAATTGACAATTCAACTGGCTTATTATCCTCCTTATCATAGTAAATATAATCTTGTTGAGCGTGCTTTTGGTTGGCTTGAGCAACATTACTGTGGTAGCTTACTCGACAGCGTTGATACCTTACGTTGATACCTTACTACGATTCGCTTCTACCCTAAGTTTCAAGGGCAAAAATCCTGTGGTTACTTTGGTTGAGACAATTTATCATACAGGAGTTAAACTGACAAAACAAGCAATGGCGGAGAAGAGCTGATTCACCGCTTACCAACTTTGAAAAAATGGTTTGTTGAAATCTTTTATCGAAGCGACTGACATTTTGGCTCGTTTTTTAGTTGGAACACTCTTCTATCCCAAGGTTTGCTAGATTGTAGAAGCTAACTTTGGTGAGCTAGATGTTTCCATACCACAGATACGACTAAAAGTATATGGTTGGTTTTCCACACCTATTAGTACGGCTAGTACCTCTGGTTAAGAACCTTAGTTTTCCTCAACTAAGTAGCACAATTGTAAAAGACCTATCGAACTTTACATCAAAAGCTTCCTTTGTAGATCATGATTTTCTCCCTGAATACCGTGAAGCAGCGCGGTCTTGGAAGTCTCCCCCATTGGACTACTTAAGAATCTCCGTAGCTGTCTTTCCAGAGAGAAGTCAATAACAAAAATTAAGTAGTGTCTCTATTCCTTTACCTTAATCTTTCAGCTACTTCTGCTTTCTTACTTCTAACTTTTACCCTTGCTCTATGGCCCGCGACTATTATGAAATTCTGGGTGTCTCTCGTGACGCCGACAAAGAAGAAATTAAACAGGCTTATCGCCGCCAAGCCCGGAAGTATCACCCAGATGTGAACAAAGAACCGGGTTCTGAAGAACGATTTAAAGAAATCAATCGTGCTTATGAAGTTTTGTCTGAGCCAGAAACCCGTGAGCGTTATAACCGTTTTGGTGAAGCTGGTGTATCTGGTGCAGCAGCTAGCGCTGGCTTCCAAGATATGGGTGATATGGCCGGTTTTGCTGATATCTTTGAAAGCATTTTCAGTGGCTTTGCTGGGGGAATGGGTAGTCCAACCCAGCAGCAAAGACGACGCAGTGGACCTGTGCGCGGTGATGATTTACGGCTAGACCTGAAGTTAGATTTTCGGGAAGCGGTATTTGGTGGTGAAAAAGAAATTCGCATTTCTCATTTAGAAACTTGTGAAGTGTGTAGTGGTTCTGGTGCTAAACCAGGTACTCGTCCCCGTACTTGTGCCACTTGTAGTGGTTCTGGCCAAGTCCGGCGTGTGACTAGAACGCCTTTTGGTAGTTTTACTCAAGTTTCTACTTGTCCTACTTGTAATGGCACAGGGACGGTAGTTGAGGATAAGTGTGATACATGTGATGGTAAAGGCGCAAATCAGGTCACGAAAAAGCTAAAAATTACTATTCCGGCTGGGGTAGATAATGGTACACGCTTACGAATCTCTCAAGAAGGTGATGCAGGTCAACGTGGTGGACCTGCTGGAGATTTGTATGTTTATTTGTTTGTGAATGAGGATGAAGAATTCCAGCGAGATGGAATTAATGTTCTCTCAGAAATCAAAATTAGTTACCTGCAAGCGATTTTAGGTTGTCGTTTGGAGGTGAATACTGTTGATGGTCCTCTGGAGTTGATTATTCCAGCGGGAACTCAGCCAAATACGGTGATGAAGCTGGAAAATCGTGGTGTACCCCGTTTGGGAAATCCTGTTAGTCGGGGCGACCATATGTTGACGGTGTTAATTGATATTCCCAATAAGATCGCGCCGGAGGAGAGACAACTGTTGGAGCAATTGGCTAAAATTAAGGGAGATAGAACTGGTAAAGGTGGTATAGAAGGATTTTTGGGAAGTTTATTTAAGTGATGATTATATCTTCTCTATTAACTCCTGATGCTCAACTAGACTTGCGTGGTACTCCTTGTCCTATTAATTTTGTGCGGACAAAACTACGTCTGGAACAAATGCCAAATGGAGGTTTACTAGAAGTCTGGTTAGATGCAGGAGAACCTATTGAGCAAGTTCCTGATAGCTTGACTATGGCGGGTTATCAGGTGGAAAAAATTACCGACTGTTCTGGTTATTTTTCTCTGTTAGTACGCCGTCCGGCGACTGTTGCATGAAAGGGGATACTGTTTCTACTGCTGGACAGTTGGTGGGTACGGTGTTGGCGGTACAGGCTAATTTTTATCGTGTTCAGCTGGATGGGGAACAAGGAATAGGGAATAAGGAATTTGATTTGATCCCAGTACCCAGTACCCAGTACCCAGTACCCAGTACCCAGTACCCAGTACCCAGT
>CAKZGI010000396.1 GCA_936914905.1 uncultured Trichormus sp.
TGTCATTAATGGTAGGTGTTCCCTGTTTTTTATTTGGAAATCCTACCTTCTTTTTGACTATAAAACCAGTCTGTCTCAACTTCTCCTATCTGATAAATCCATTTAAGTAATTTCACTTAATCTAAATCTATACAAGATTTTAATCGACAAGATTTTAATCGTAAGGTCAATAACTCTTGTGAATGCCTGTTTTGGGTTTAGCGATCGCACACTATTTGCCCCACCTCACAAAATCGCGTTGCTCCTCCTTCACCTATCATTTTTGGGTTGACAGACTACTAGGCATCCAGGCCAAGATAACTCACAAATAGTTCCTTTGGGAGAAAGGGGAAGCCGTTGAAATTTGCCTTTAATTTGTGTTGCTAAATTTTTAAACTGTTTTGTGCCTCTACCTTCTCTTGATGAGTTAATGCCCAAACCGTTATCTATAATAATCAGGGTATACCAGTCAGTAGATGATGAGCAAGTAACTTGCAGACAGGTTACTCCTGTGGCATATTTACCAACGTTACACAAAGCTTCTTCTAGGAATCTGCAAATTCCTCGCTTGTCATCAATAGTTAAACATTGTTCATCTATAGGTTCAAAATTCCGAATTATCACTTTAATGGTTTTAAAAGAGGGGAAATCTCGATCTAAAGTATGGCTATAAACTTGATAGAGAATTTCATGGAGGGGTTCTTGTAAATTTATGACTATGTTATTTCCTAAATACAGATTTGTCTCTTGAGTGAAAGTTTCTTGTACCCAAAATTCATAAATCCACTCTAACTCCTGGTTTAATCTTTCCAGTTCTGGTTCTAATTCAGGTATTAATTTATTAACTGATAAGTCTTTTTCTCTGACTAATCTCAAAACCCTATCTAGGCTTTGTAGTGGTCCATTATGAATTGTCTCAAATATAATTCCAATCATAGCTTGTCTGGTTTTGATCCCAGATTTAACAGCTTGGTCATATTGACATAAAGCTGTGATGGCTAGAGCATTTAAAGCTAAAACGAAAATTGCTGAGAATATGGGAGCAAAACCATTCCAAGTTAAAAGGATATAACTAGCACTAACTAGGTTAGAAATAGTAATACTAATAACTACAATATTTTTGACTGAGTATTTGATCAACATCCAAATAGTCTGCTTTTCTGCAATTATTTGGCAAAATTTAGACTGCATTAGCTATATCTCCAGTCTGTATAATTATTCATCTGATATTTCTTATTAGTCAATTAATCCTTCTTCTCTAGCTCGCATTTCTGTTTGAATGCGGATATTTTTACCTTCTTCGGGATAAACGTTTAAAGCATCTTGTAGCTTGCTCCAATAATGACGAACCATCCGTTCAGATACACACATTTCTTCAGCAATGTATTTATCTTGTAATCCTTTTTCAAAAGCTAGACTTAGTACCTTCATCCATTCTGGTTTTACTTCTAATCCTGAGTGAATTCTTTTAATATCTTTTGTATGGGTTAATCCTTTTAATGCCCAATCAACTCTTGCTAACATTTCCTGGCTAGAAAGACTTTTTTCAGCAATAGTAAAGCCTCCTTTATGACTATCAATATCTAGACGAATACGTACCAATGTTCTCACATGGGCGCTTTGGACAACTATATTTAGGTTTGGGTATTTTTTCATCAAATTTCTCAGCAATTGAATACCATTATCAGGTCGTGCTGTGAGTCCATGTTGATCGGGAATTGAAAGATCCATAACTATCAAATCATGCTGTAAGGTATTCAGTTGATTAAGAACATTATGAGCGTTGACGGCGGTCGAAAATTCAGCATTAGGATAGTTTTTTTGGAGGATATCAACTGTACCAATTAAAACTGATTCGTGGTCATCAATGACTAGGATTTTCAGCAATTTATTAGCTGATAAGACTTCTTCCATATTTAATACTGAATGATGACAACACAGGTGATTTTAATCTTCAGATTCAATTAATCGACCTATCTTAAATTGTATTTATGATGATTTATCCGCTATGAGGTATGTCACCCTTCGTCCGTAGTTTTTTAATAAATTCATACATTACAACTTCAATACTTTTTCTTCATGATTAAATATGTGGTAGAGAAGAACACTTACCAACAACAATACCAAGCTAGTCTCAAATTTTTACTCTTGTAAAAGCATTTACCAGAAATTAGGAACTGAACACTATCACTGAGATATTTTAATTCTGGGAGATTAGAATAAAAAAGCATAGTAGATATATCAGGATAGGTAATCTGCATGGTTAATTATCCTGTTTTTTCTTTTTATTGCAAACCGATATGAATTGAAATAGCTGTTGAAAATTATGGCAATGTTATTGCCAGTAATTCTTCTAAAGCTCTTAAAATGATTAAACTACATTCGACAGGTTTATTTTGCCAGGAGACTGGCATATAAATATGGAAATATAGACGAGGATTAGATGTTAACTAGGGGTCTAATAATGACTGAGTTGAGAGTGGTAAGCTATCTTGAATATACACTGGACACAAGTGATCGTTCAATTGAACTAAAGAGTGATAAAAATTGTCGATTTTTTGATATATTCTTAAATTTTGTTAATTGATAAATTCCGATCATCTATTTTTAATAGATCTAAGCTGCGAAGGATTATGAAAAATTCTTGTAATAAACTATCCCTGGTTTTTTCAGCTTCTAGGAAGAGTCTTATTGATTGTCTATAAGACCACCACTGTAATGCTTGTTTGATTTTTTGTTCGTAGGTCATGAACATGAGAATTTTTATGACTTGAATTTAAGTAATAAGTATTTAGAGCCTATTTAGAAAATAAATATTAAGTAGGTTGTATTACGGCTATGCAAGGATTTAGTATTTCTCGGTGTGTTAACTTTGCTATCATACACCCTACAATTAAGGTTTACCTTATAAACAATCTCTTAGGTGAATCTGCTATAGCAGAGAATAGCAAAAAGAGTTGAAAATCTTTTGGTGTATGGCTTTTTAAGTAAATTTTGTACCTCATTGAGGTGTATACAGATATAGTGAATACAGACATAAGAAAACATTTTTTTATCACCATCAGGAGAATTTTACTGAAGTGTAAACCAAATTATATCCATTTGCATTTTTAGTTTTAAATGAACTGAAGGGACTTATAAATCAGTAATCAACCTTGCTTGTGTGAGGATAAATTTCAGTGCGGTTTCTTCTTTGGAAATAATGTCAGCTTTTACTTGCATTCCTGATTGTATATAACATTGATGATTACTATTACCAAATAGAACATTTTCTGGTTGAATAGTTGCTTCAAAATAACTACTAGATGTTGCTATAGCCGTATTACTTTGGTTTGTAATTACATCTGGAGAAATTGTTTTAACAACACCTTTAAGTGTACCATAATCAGGATAAGAACATGCATCAATACGCAAATTTACTTTTTGACCGACAGCAATCTTTTGAACTTCATTTGTAGGAATCATAGCTTTAATAACCAGAGAAACATTATTAGGAACAATCTCTGCTATAGATTCACTAGCACGTACTACTTGGCCAGGATTACGTAAATTGAGTTTGAAGATAATACCGTTACTAGTGGCAAGAAGAGTGCTTTTTCTAAGCTGATTTTCTATTTGTTTTAGTTCTTTTTGAGATTGTTGTATCTGTGTTTGTAATTGCAATCTACGCTCAATAAATGCTTGTTTTTCCTTGTTTAAACTAGCAATATTGGCTTGACCCTTAGCCCTTTCTTGAGCAATACGTTGTTGTGCTATCGTTACCATTGCTGTAGTTGGACTTACAGCAGCTTTAGAGGATTCTACTTTAATTTTAGCTATTTCAAAAGATTTTTGTTCAGCTTTTAGTGTTAATTGTGACTGCTTGACAACCAATTGTTTCTGTTCAAATTCTCGTCTACCAATTGCGCCAATTCGTGATAATTGCTCATAGCGATCGCGATCCACTTTGGCAAATTCTAAATCAGTTTGGGCTTTTTGTAAATCTGTCTTGGCTTTTTGGCAATTTGCTGTAGCTATCATAAATTCTCCTTGGGTATTAATTTGCAGTTCTTGATATTCTCTTTGATTGCGTAATAAATCCTCTTTGGCAGAAGCAACTAATTTTTCTACAACTTCTTTCTCCGCCAAGATTTGATTATTTAAAATCCGAACTTGGGCATCAATTTGAACTAATTGCAACTTACCTTGTTGGATATTATCTTGGATCTGGCTTTTTGTGATCATCAATTGGTCAGTATCAAGACGAGCAATGATATCACCCATCCTTACAACTTGATTTTCTTTCACCAAGATATTTTTAATAGTTCCTTCCATTTCCGGTTGTACGACACGAATTTCCCCTGTAGGACGGACAGTAGCATCAGCTTTGACTGTGACATTATATTTAACCCATGAAGAGAGGGTAATCCCAACAGCAACAGTTCCGACAAGAAACATTCCTGCTAATGATGTCCAACGACTAATAGGAGGAAGAAATTCATCATTTTCTACAGAAGAGATAATTTTTTGATTATGAGTGTAGAGCATAATTACCTGATAATTATTAAGAATTAGGGAATTAAAAAATCTAAATGATCCCCAGATTTGGTTTTTAAATCCTCCAATGACCCTTGGATTTTTAATCTTCCTTGATCTAGCACAATAATCCAATCTGCATGATTAATTACCTTGGGACGGTGAGAAATTAAAATTGTTGTTTGACCCAGACGATGTTTAAATAATTGCTCCAAAACTGGTGCTTCACTTATAGGATCAAGTCCACCTGTAGATTCATCTAAAATCAAAATTGGTGGATCTGTAATAATAGCTCTGGCTATTGCTAATCTTTGACGTTGACCACCGGAGAGATTTGCGCCAAACTCACCTAAAATCGTTTGATATTTTTCTGGAAGTTTACTGATAAATTCATCAGCACCAGAAATTTGACAAGCTCTTACAATTTGCTCAAATGTAACGTAAGGCGATCCTAAACGGAAATTTTCAACAATAGAACGACTCCAAAAATGAGGATCTTGAGGAACAAGTACTACTTGTTGACGCACACATTCTAAAGACAGGTCTTGGATGTTATAAAGTCCAATCTGGATATTTCCAGATTGGACTTTATATAATCCAGCTATTAACTTAGCGAGGGTACTTTTACCACATCCAGATTTACCAATTAAAGCAACAACTTGGCCACCAGGAATTGTTAAAGAAAAATCTTCTAAGATGTCGATTCTACCTGCATAGTGAAAGTTAATATTCGTACAAGTTATGTCATAATCATCCAGGATTTCCGCAAAAGGCTTTTTTATATCTCCTTCATTTTCTGGGGTAGCATCAATAACTTCTGTTAATCTTTGTGTAGCGGTTTTAGCACGAGTAAATTCTTCAACAAAGCTGATAACACTACCAATCAAACCCAAGTAGTTACCGTTCATTGAATTAAATGTCAGTAGCTTACCGATGCTGAGGTTTTCTGCTGGATTAATCACTAAACAGCCACCAAACCATAGTAAAATAACGCCTCCAATACCAGCAACAAACCCAGAAAAGGAATTATTAATGATGCTAATTTGGATAGTGCGAAAAGTGATAGTAGCAAGACGACTAAAACGGCTTTGTAATTCATCCCGAAACTGTGGTGCTGATGTGGTAGTCTTCAGGGTTAATGCACCTTTAAAAGTTTCAACTAAAATGCCTTTTATTTCCGCTTCTTGAACTAAAAACTCACGAATTTTCTGTTGTAGAGTTGACTGGAAGACAATAGTAGATAAAGTCATTAATACCGAGATTGATAAAGCAACTGCCGTCAGTTTCCAACTATAAAAAATCATGAATCCCACAGAAATCAGCGCAATAAACAGTCGGCTAGGTAAACTGACTACTAATTGAGAAACTAATTGATTAATCTGCTCAATATCTTGCAATTGGCTAACGATTTCACCACTGTGTCTAGCTTCGTAATAACTAAGAGGTAAGCGTAAAATTTGCCGACCGAAATCCAAAACTAGAGCTAATTGTAAGCGTTGAGCAAAGTGAGCTATTAAGTTAGATTGCACAAACGAAAGGCTATTAGAAACAAAATTCATTACTACTACAGAAACTGCTACAGTAGTGAGTAATTTTGTATCACCTCTCACTAACACATCATCGGTGAGAATTTGCAGCAAGAAAGGAGAAGCTAAAGATAGCAAACCCGAGACTAAATTGAGAGGTAAAGCTTGGGCTAAAATAGCGCGATAAATCCAAACTCGTTTGAAAAAAGGCCAAAAACCTCCTTTTTTATCACTTTCTTGTTCAAAAAAGCGGATGGGATCTGGTTCTAGTAAGAGAATTAACCAATCTTTCCAACCATCAATTAAATCTTGTCTAGAAAGATGACAAACTCCGACTGCGGGATCTGCGATGAGAAAATTTTTACCTTTTTTACCGTATAAAACAACCCAATGATTACCCTTCCAGTGAATAATTGCTGGTAAAGGTGCTTCGTTCATTCGATCAAGAACTTCTGGTGATGTCTTGACTGGATTCGCTTTAAAACCAAGGGTTTCTGCACCTCTTCTTAGTCCTAATAATGTAGTTCCATTTTGTCCCGTTCCAACGGCTTCACGAATGCGGTTGAGGGTAAATGTATGACCGTAATATTTGGCAATTGCAGCTAAACAAGCTGCACCGCAGTCTTCTTCACTGTGCTGTTTAACGAATTGGAGTTTCATAAGTAAAGCACCCTAGATAGTTGCGAATATAAGTTGAAGGTGCTAGTAGTTTGTGTATTGTGATAATGAATGATTACTGTTAAATCAAACCACATTGACTATGAGTTCCTGAGTGACCTTTGCGTGCTGCTCAAACCCTCGCTTGTTTAATACAATATCGAGAAGTAACCTTGGGAATCATGCTCAATTTCTGCCAAATTAATTTCCAGATTTAGAAATCCTTATTTCCGAAAAATACACGCGCTAATTACAAGTATTGGAGAGAGGTATTTACAGCAGAATTCAATAGTCAGGAGTCAACGCTGCTTGATGTTCGATAGCGCAGCGTGCTGTAAACAACAATATCCCCAACTTCATAGAGAAATCGGGGATATGAGAGTGAGCGATTTTTATAAATCAGATAGGATTGGTTTATTAATATATAAAGAAATATTAAAAGTAATGATTTAACAACTTATTTATATACTTATATAGTTGTTAAACCCCTGAGGGAATATTATCTACTAAGCGATCGGTCCGTTCACTGCAAGCATAACGAATGTCCCTCAATTGGTCTTGGCTATTAACTGGACATCTTGGTGATGGTAGTTCATTATTAGGCCAAGTCGATAGATAAAAACAAGGACACAGTAATGATGGCATACCCATTGTCTTAATGGGTATTGGCATAGCACAACGTCCACAAGCAAGGACTTCCCAAGTGGGTGTTAGGAGTTCAGCTATGGTTTCTTGTGTACCTTCTAAATAACATTCACTGATTTTTAAGGAAATAATTTTCTCCCAACATTCTTCAAATTCTGGACTATAGCGCTCGCCATTTAATACAGATGTAGGTAACAGGCTTGCCTCTCCATTACCTACTATCACTTTTTTCCCTAACTGAAACCAGTGGGCGAGATATTTTTTAACGTCTTGTTTGTTTGCCATATCTTGATTTTAGTGGCTAATTCAGAAATTTTACCTGATAAATCTTTAATTTTGAATTAAGAATTGGCAGGTGGTAAGGGAAAACCCAGAACACTGAGATTAAGAACATGACCACCAGTAACCAAGTAAACTGTTTCACACATTGTACCTAACTGACGGGTTAAAGCACCAAGGCGATCCCGAAATGTTCGAGCCATAGGATAAGCTGGAATCACACCCCAACCAGTTTCTTCCGAAACTAATAGCAAATCAGCCTCAACTAACGGTATTGCTTCTAACAACTCTCCCAAGGTTGTTTCCCAACTTAAATCATCTTGCTCTATAAAATTAGCTACCCAAGTTCCCAAAGAATCAACCAAAATACAGGTGTTAGGCTTGGCATCTGTTAAGGCAGCAGTAAGTTTTACAGGTATATTCAGAGTTACCCAATCTTCAGGACGGCGTTCTTTGTGTTTTTGAATGCGTTTCTGCCACTCTTGATCACGGAAATTCTCAGTAGCTGTTGCTATATAAATAACTGGTTTTCCCGATTTAATAGCTAGATTTTCAGCCCATTCACTTTTACCTGAACGTGCTGGGCCTGTTATTAATATAACTCTACTCATCATTCTATCAGACTCCTCGTTTCCTTTAGGGTACGACAGACTGGATATACAATAAAGAGAAGTTTCCGTTTCTTAATTCTGTCAATAATTTGCACTCTTAACAAGCTCTGAATACAAATTATTCCATACCACCAACACAAGTGTCAGGATCTCTCTATGAAAGCAGGCTTAAAACGCATTGAGGCAACTCTACATGATTTGGGGATACGCACTACTAACTTGTCATCAGAAACAGGTGATGCTACAAAACGCCCCTTCTCCTTTAGAATTAGCGTTGGATCTAACAAATCTAGAGGAAGCAAAACAACTTCAGATGATGAATGCATAAATACAGGTAATAACAATATAAATACGGAAATATCTTCAGATTCACGGCCAGATTTATTTCCTAAACATAATTCCGTACAAACTTTTCCTACTGAGGAAAATGGAGGGAAAACGCCCAGCTTACCTAAGTTTAAAACGCCAAGCTTTAGTAATCATCGGCACGGAGCAAATCCAGCATTTGCCTTGAATCTCTTACAAGACATTCAAGAAACTGTGGGAGGTTGGCAAACAGAATTACAAGTAATTCTCCGGCAAATTCAGGATATTTATTTAGAAGGTCCAGTGATTAATGGTTGGTTAGAATCCAATCCTCAAGAATCAGAACTAGGGGGAACTGCTACACTGCGTCACGCGGAAGTTGAGCGGCTAATGGATTACGTAGAAGAAATTTGTGAACCTAGTGATAAAGTATCTGATCACTCCTCATGTACTGACTACCGCCTGTGCGGAATTGATGCTGCTGGTAAAGTTTGGTCGCGTCAATGTCCAGTCGAACAAGTACCAAATGTGAGTATGGCCATTGCCCGTTACCAAAAATTACGTCAACTGTTTGGGCGCAAACAATATTTAGAAACTCGCTTAAGCCAACTAGCGGAAACACTTATAGCGTTGCATACTCATATACAACAAGTATGAAGTTGTAGTAAAGTGTGAAATAATTTTTCGTAAAAATTCTCAGTACTACACTGTAACTGTATATGTAAAAGTTAGGTTTCTATAACCCTAATTATAGGGTAAATTAACAGGCAAAGAGCAACTATAAAATCCAGTATTTAAACTATAACTCAAAAGTTCTGATAGCCGTATGCACTTGAATGAGGTAAACAATTTACCTAACAAGCCTTACATCAAAGAGCTTTCAACCCTTTTCCCTATTTGCTGTTCCCTGCTATATACCAATCAAGACAATGCTAGATATGCAAATCTCTGTCATTATTTGTACTCACAATCGAGATACCTACTTAGGTGCAGCAATTGATAGTCTATTAGCACAGGAGTTTACAGCTAACTTTGAAATTGTGGTAGTGGATAATGGATCTGGCGATCTCACTCGTGAAGTTGTAGAACAAAGATCCAGCCATCCCCACCTCAAGTATATATTTGAACCCACCCTTGGCTTATCCGTAGCTCGCAACACAGGTGCTAAAATTGCCAGTGCGGAAATTCTCGCTTATTTAGATGATGATGCAGTAGCCACTCCCCAATGGTTACAGGTTTTGTATTCTGCATATCAAGATAATTCTCAACTAGCGATCGCAGGAGGCAAAGTTACCCTGATATGGCCTCCAGACATCAAACCACCAAAATGGTTATCTCCCGGACTAGCTGCCAACTTGGGAGCCTATGATTTAGGAGACAACATCCTCTACATTCAACAGCCAGGTTCAACCCCAAGAGGCTTAAATTACTCCATCAGACGCAGTTTTCTAGAAGAAATAGGGGGTTTCGATCCGCAGTTAGGACGAGTAGGCAAAAACCTATTATCCAACGAAGAACTGCAAATGACCGAATTTGCCCTTCAGCGTGGCTGGCAAGTCGCTTATCTTCCTCAAGCCTTAGTAGCTCACAACGTCGCCCCAGAACGCGTAAAACCCTCCTGGTTCTTAAATCGGGGTTGGTGGCAAGGTATCAGTGAATGCTATCGAGAACAATTCGCTGGTCAAGCCGATATTAGCCAACTACAACGAGGTAGCGAAAAGTTTGTACGTGGCTTATATAAATCATTACAATATATTACTGATCCAGCCGAAAGATTTGATAAACTAGTTTATGTTTATGGTCAGATTGGTTACTTAAAGGCGGCAATTCACAGACTTCTTTTTAAAGAAAACAAAAAATAACTTAAATTAACAGCTTATTATGAAATCTAAAATACCAGTTTCGGTACTTATTCCTGCCAAAAACGAACAAGCAAACCTAGCAGCTTGTTTAAAAAGTTTACAACCAGCCGACGAAATTTTCCTCGTCGATTCCCAAAGCACTGATAAAACCATAGAAATTGCTGAAAGTTACGGTGCTAAAGTCGTACAATTTAAATTTCATGGCAGTTGGCCAAAAAAGAAAAATTGGTCATTACAAAATCTACCTTTTGCCAATGAATGGGTACTAATTGTTGATTGTGATGAACGCATTACACCTCAATCTTGGGCTGAAATTACCGAAGTAATTCAAAACGAAGAATGTAATGGTTATTATATCAATCGCCGTGTATTCTTCTTAGGGAAATGGATTCGTCACGGAGGAAAATATCCTGATTGGAATCTCCGGTTATTTAAACACCAAAAAGGCCGTTACGAAAACCTCAGCACCGAAGATATTCCCAACACAGGCGATAACGAAGTTCATGAACACGTCATGTTGCAAGGAAAAGTTGGGTATCTCAAACATGATATGCTCCACGAAGACTTTCGGGATTTATATCACTGGTTAGAAAGACATAATCGCTATTCTAACTGGGAAGCCCGTGTTTATTTAAATTTGCTCACAGGTAAAGATAAAAGCGGCACAATTGGCGCAAATCTATTTGGTGATGCAGTACAACGCAAACGCTTCTTAAAAACCGTGTGGGTACGCTTACCATTTAAACCATTATTAAGATTTATTCTGTTCTATATAATTCAAAGTGGTTTTTTAGACGGTAAAGCCGGATATATTTACGGTCGTCTACTAAGTCAATATGAATATCAAATTGGAGTCAAACTTTACGAATTACAGACTTCAGGTGGAACATTAAACGTTGCTCAAACCCCTGCATCCACAGCCAAACCGGTAAATCAAGAAGTTGAAAAAACAGCAATTTAATTCATTAGTCATTAGCTATTAGTTATGAGTTAAAAACCTATAAACTACTAACCCAGTCCCCAATCACCAATGAACGATGAAAAACCATTTGTAGATTTACGAAAATATGACCAATCCCGGTTTGATCGCGGTCGTCCAGGTTGGTATGTTTTATTATGGTGGTTAGTGCAGGCGATCGCATTTCCCCTCACTCTCCACCCACTAAATAATCTACGTTGTGCCTTACTGAGGCTGTTTGGAGCTAAAATCGGCAAAGGCGTAGTAATTCGACCCACAGCCCGTTTTACCTATCCTTGGAAAGTTACCATCGGTGCTTACAGTTGGATTGGTGATGACGTAATATTCTACAGCTTGGATCAGATTCACATTGGTGAACAGTGCATAGTTTCCCAAAAAAGTTACCTGTGTACAGGTAGTCATGACATCCAAGATCCAGCCTTTGGTTTGAAAACTGCAAGTATTACCATCGGTAACGGTGCATGGGTAGCAACAGATTGTTTTATCGCCCCAGGAGTAGAAATTGGCCCTAATGCCGTGATAGGTGCGCGTAGTAGTGTATTTACCAATGTCCCACCAAGTCAAGTTTGTTGGGGGAGTCCCTGTCGTCCCCAATATCCAAGAGTTAGAGAATAGGGAGCATTTACATTAGAAAAATTTGAGCAACCTTTCTGCACGCAGTTATATCAGGCTTGCTATCTATTTAGATAGCATAGTAATTAGCTCGGACAAATTATTAAATAAATCTATAAAAATACTAAAAAAATATTTGCAGTTTCATTCTTAGTAATTCATCTAGCTATCCTTTTACCAGGGACTATAGAATTAATTGATTCTAAGAAATACAATGGCGATAAAGAAGGCGCATTAGTAGTAATAGTTGTATTTCGTATACCATCAACAGCTATAGGAATATGGATTATCTGGAATTTAAGCCAACAACATCAAGCAAAAATTAAACAATTACAGTTACAAAGAAAACAACTATTTCTACGTTTATTAGAACAAGAAGAAGGAGGAATTACAATTACAACATTTGCTTTATCTACTCAAATATCTATAGAAGAAGCCAAACAATATTTAGACGAGAAAGCTAAATAAATAAATACTAACTTTGAAGCAGGTAATAAAGAAGGAATTGTTTACAGATTCCCTGAATAAGTGAGATTCCGTACCAAATTAATTATAAACAGATGGATTCGGAAATCATGAGAATTAGGGATTAAAACTGCTCAACAGACTCATAATTGAGTCCATCTATTGAGCTAGTACCGCAGGACGGAATTTAAAATTTAAAATCCAAAAAACATCATCATATTTTCCCACCAATAAGTTGTGAGATTTCCGAGACTCAGCTTCATTTTTTGGCGAATATCTTGAATCTTCTAGTTTTTTAACTGCGCTAGAGTCTGCGCTTCTTGTTCAAAACGCCGAGATAAATACCGTTTATATTCTCTACCAGCACAACATTGTACATTTCCTGTAAACGGATGTTATAAAACATAACGTCATTGAGAAGATTCTCGGTTGGAAGTTGTTTGAAACATCAAATCTTTAGGGAACTTATTACGAGTGTAGCGGACGTGCAAACGGGTAATGAAAATATTATTGGTGGGGAGAGAATAACCAAACCCAGGTCACGCTATTCTATTATTCTCAACATTATTATCTAAATAATCTAACCAAAATAGACCTGCTTGCTTGAGTTCTTCATTGTTGAGAGGTTCAGCAGAACAAGGATCACAATTACTCATATCCGAAGCATATTCAGGAAAAGCTACTTTTCTATCTTCTTTGGTGTAATAAGTTTGGAACATGGATTTATAAAAATCGCCAAATTCGTTCTTTAGAAAAACAGGAAGATTGATACTATAAGGGACTTTTACTATGCGGTAGTTAGTGACTTCAGCCTGTCCTTTAGCTGAGAGAATATAAACAATCAAATCCTTCTCAGATGTGGTATTAATCATACCCAAACAAATGGGTAAGATAAACTTGTGTGAGTCCTGGTAAATTTGCAAAGGTCGTATAAGTTGATGACCTGATGCATCAAATTTATCTAAGTTGGCTTTAGCAACAAAGAACTTTCTAGAAGAACAGATGTCAGGTTTTAGTAATTGATTTACCCCTCTAGGAATTCTGTAACCATTACGTATAAGCCAAGTTTCTAAACGACCAGATTCTTTGGCCCTTAGGATGAGAATATCATATTCACCAACATTGAACCTTGCTTCAACAGTGACAATCAAACTATTATCTTGTCTCCTATTTTACTCCGCACTTTCTCTTATTGCTGCTGGCATTGGTACTGGCATATCCCGTGTTGTGTAAGCTGGGGCGCATGGGTCTCCATCAAAAGATTCTACTAATCTAGGGGCGCTAAAAGTGTCTAATCTTTCAATAATTTTAGGCTCGGCAACACGCACTTGTTCCTCTTGAATTACTGTTGGTACAGGCACGAATAGAGCAAAATATTTAACCTCACCTTAAAAGTTATTAGCCATTATTAATGCTGTTTTATTTCCATCTCTTGCAATAATCACTTGAGAAGCTTGGTTGTACAATTTACAATTTAGTATTAGCTTTTCGAACATAAAACCCATAAAAAGCTATCGCTGTAGGTGCAAAAGATAAGATAGTGACAACTGCTATTATTAAAGGCATGAATAAGTTGAATTTTTTCATTGTTTTGGTGATTGGTGATTGGAGGCAGAAATAGAAAAGCTTGATATCATGCTTTCAATTTAGATAATATTTTTCTTTTTTACTCCTGAATTTATGAACTCCTTTCTATGAACTCCTTGTATTGTTATTTCAGACAAGAAAATCTGGGTGAGAACCAAAGAGTATATATGAGAATAGTTAATGCTCCAAGGGGAAATTATGCCCAAACAACGACGGTAGAAAGGAAGAAGTAATTCCGCAAAATAAAGGTGACTAGGGCAATACAAACCGCCCAAACTATACGACCTGTACGTGTATTAGGAATAGACTGGGGATCTGTCACCATAAATAAGGCAAACAGTATTAAAGAACCACTCATTAACCGATATAAGTAAACATCCCAAGTCCAACCTAACCAAATATTACGTACTGCTTCCAGTAGGGATATGCACCTAAAAAAGCGGCGGTGGTGTCCCAACGACCAACTCGTTGCAAAATCATTCCGCCAGTATCGGCAAATAACAGCCGATACCTATTGTGGCTCGCAAACATAAATGCTCGGGCTTGGAAACAAGACAATTTGTGGCTCA
>CAKZGI010000397.1 GCA_936914905.1 uncultured Trichormus sp.
CCCTTCTGGTGTATAGATATTATTGGCACTCTTACACCTTATTTAATCCACTTTCGTTACCCATTTACCAGTAGAATATGGAGATAGCTTTGGACCAAGAGCAGATTTGATTTTAAAAAATCTGGAAATAGGTGGGTAAAGCCAATACAAACCGATGCCTACTACCACAAATAAAAGTAACAACGATGAGTAATAGGGTAGAGGGATAATGCTTCTGCGTAACGTAGAATCTCACACCCCTAATTTCATACTTGGAAGGGAGTAGCAGGACTTCTGTAGTCTATGGTATGCCCAAACCTGTAGTGGAATTAGGTGCAGCGGTACAGATTTTAGCAGTTGAGGTGATAGCACAAGCTTATACAAAATCTTTAACTAAGTAGGCTATTTCCCCAAATAGATGATTTTGAAATCATGATATAAATACATTGATAAGGGTTTAGCAATGCTAAACCCCTACATAATATATTGCTTTCTGCGTACTAAAATGCCTACTGCCAAACGTAGATAAGCAGAAACAAAATAATCCAGATAACATCAACAAAGTGCCAAAACAACGAAGTTGAATTAACACCAAAGTGACTTGTATCGTAGTTACCGGGAATGAAAGAACGAATTAAAATCATGCATTGCAACAAAATCCCGGTCAAAACGTGCAAACCGTGAAACCCAGTTAACAGGTAAAACATCCCGCCAAAAGTACCGGAAGTAAAGCCAAATTCTAATTCACTCCATTCCACGGCTTGACCATATAAAAAGTAGCTACCCATCACGATTGTAGCCAATAAAAACAGGCGAAATCCCTGTAAATTTTGGCGCTGTAGGCATCTTTCAGCGAAGTAAATTATAAAGCTACTAGAAACCAGAATAATTGTGTTAATTGTAGGTGCTATAGTTTCCAATCCCTCAACACCAGAAGGTAGCCAGTTAACTGTTGTAGTTTTGTAGATAACATAGCCAGCGAAGAAACTTAAAAAGATGACGCTTTCTGATAACAGAAAGATAATAAAACCAAACATTTTATTACCTTCCTCATCGTGTTCATGTTCATGGGTAACATGATGCAATTTCTCAGGGTGAATAGAACTATCCATTGGTGAAATTCTCCTTTTGAGTTTTAAACGCAGGGTTATAAAAACAGATCAGGTATTTAGGACATCAACTAATCCTAAGAATTAGATACTAAAAGACTTTTAGCACTGTCACCTGTCACCTGTTACCTGCTATAAAAGCAGAAGGTACACAGAGGTTTTCCGTGTCCTTCTTTTTCTCTGTATTATTCTGGGTCGTTTAATGTTGTGTGGTTTTCGAGGTTAGCGGTTAATGGTTCTGATTTCCCGTAACCGTATGGTTCACTAATAATGATGGGAATTTCTTCAAAATTATCAACAGAAGGAGGTGAAGAAATCAGCCATTCTAAACCGATTGCTCTCCAAGGATTATCAGGTGCTTTTTCACCTTGCGTCCAAGAAACTAAAATATTGAATATGAAGGGTAAGGTCGACATTCCTAATAAGAATGCACCAAGACTGGCGATAACATTCCAGAATGTATATTCTGGTGCGTAAGAAGCAACTCGGCGTAACATCCCTTGCAAACCTAATGGGTGCATGGGTAAAAAGTTCAAGTTAGTACCAATAAATGCTAACCAAAAATGAATTTGTCCCCAACCATCATTAAACATCCTTCCTGTCATTTTGGGAAACCAATGATAGATGGCTGCATACATTCCCATTGTCACTGTTCCGTACAGGACATAATGGAAATGACCTACTACAAAATAGGTGTTGTTAACGTGAATATCTACTGGTACAGAAGAAAGCATAATCCCTGTAATACCAGCAAAAATAAACATTATTAAACCACCCAAAGCAAACATCATTGGTGTCGTTAATCTAATCTTTCCACCCCAAATTGTTGCTACCCAAGCAAATACTTTAATCCCTGTAGGAATGGAAACAAACATAGTTGTCAACATGAAAAGTAACCGCATCCAGCCAGGGGTACCACTGACGTACATATGGTGTACCCAAACAATGGCACTAACTACGGCAATTAATATCGAAGAAATTGCAACTACCTTATAACCAAATAAAGGCTTGCGAGAATAAACGGGGAATATTTCTGAAAAGATCCCGAAGACGGGGAGAATAATTACATAAACCGCAGGGTGGGAATAAAACCAGAAATAATGCTGAAACATCACCGGGTTTCCACCTTTACTGGGGTCAAAAAAGGCAGTTCCAACTGTTAAGTCAAACAGCAACATGACCGCACCAGCAGTTAAGGCGGGAAGTCCAAATAATTGAATGATTTGGGCGCTAAAAACTGCCCAAACAAATAAGGGCATTCTAAAAAATCCCATTCCCGGCGCACGCATTTTCACAATGGTGGTGACAAAATTGACCGCGCCCATAATAGAAGAAACACCGGAAGTAGCTACTGCTAATAACCAGAGAACCTGTCCATTAATTAAGTAACTTGTAGGGTTTTGTAAGCTGACGGGGGGATAAGCCCACCAACCAGCTTGGGCGGGTCCACCAGGTACCAAAAAGCTGGACATGAGGAGAATTCCCACCACGGGAACCATCCAAAAAGCAACGGCGTTGAGGCGAGGAAATGCCATATCTCGCGCCCCAATCATGATGGGTACGAGATAGTTTGCTAAACCAACTAGTGAGGGAAATGTCCACAGGAACAGCATAACTGTACCGTGCATTGTGAACATCCCGTTATAAACTGTACGGTCGATTAAATCAGATTCCGGGGTGATAAGTTCGCCCCGCAAAATCATGGCGAAGATACCACCAATGAGGAAGAAAATAAAAGAGGTAACGAGGTATTGAATACCTATTACTTTGTGGTCTGTACTGAATGTAAAATAGGTTTTCCAGTCGTTTGGTGGTTCGTGGTGATGTGATTGACCACTAATTTCAAGAGAGATGTTTGTCATGGGATTTGAGATTTTAGATTTGTAAATAATTCTGGAAATCCTGATTCAGACAAAATGAAAGTTTCGCACAAAGAGGCAAAGTAAGAATTAATTAACCATCAAGAGCAACGAAAAATATCTCTCAAAACCTTCTTTCTTCGTGTTCTTCATGTTCTTCGTGCCTTCGTGGTTGATTTTTTTCGTACTTGTGCGTAGCTTCTAACCCGAAAAGTTAACTACTGGAGGTGCAGCAGGTTTGACGGTTTCCCAACCGGTTTTTATGCTTTGGTTGCTTGTTTGGGCGTATTCGCTGGCTGCTTGATTGTTGGCGGGGGTGGGTATGTGGCTTGCAGCTTTTGTTAACCATTCGTGATACTCTTCTGGAGCTTCTACAATCACGTTGGCTTGCATGGTTGCAAAGTATGTACCACTATATTGGGAGTCGGTAAGACTATATTTACCGGGGCGAATGGGTGTAAATTCAAAGTCGATGGTTCTGCCGGGAACAATGTCTTGTTTGAGGCGGAAAGCGGGGATGTAAAACCCGTGGAGTACGTCTTCTGATTGTAGTGCTAAACGGACTCTGCGATCACTCGGTAAATGCAATTCTGTACTTGTAATTCCCTTTTCAGGATAGTGGAATACCCACGCCCACTGTTTGGCCAGTACGTCAATTTTTTCTAAGGGTTCGCTGATAGTCTCAGCTGGTGTTTCTTGTTCTTGTGCATAACCAGTTTGCATTTGCATAGGGTTATGCAGATGGAGTAGGTGAGATGGTCCCTGAATCCCCATTTGCTCATACACTTGATAACTGTAAGCTGCAATCCACAACACCAACATGATAGGGATAGCTGTCCACACCACTTCTAGAGTGACATTACCTTCAATATGTGGACCATCACTCATGTCGTAATTTTTAGCGCGGTGGAAAGTAATAGAATACAAAACTGTACTGGTGACAGCCAAAAAAATGAAAGCACCCAACGTCACCAAAAAGCTAAACAAATCATCAATCAGATGCGATTCAGCCGCAGCTTGGGGGGGAAGCCAAGAATAAGCTTGTTTACCGATGAAAATACTCGTAATTGTGACGACAAGCCCCCCCGTCATCAAAGTCAAAAGATTTAAAATCAGCCGGATGTTCATAATTAGTCATTGGTCAGTTGTCAACTGTCAGTGGTAATTGGTGATTGGTGATTGGTAATTGGGTATTCATCTCTGTCCCCAGTCCCTAATTCCCACTCCCCAATACATTATTGATGTCTTGTCCCATTCTCAATAAGTTATCGGCTGTGTTATGAACGCCAAATTCACCTGCTAATTGCGCTCCTAATGTGCCGTGTAAATACATAACAAACATGATGGAAATTCCGGCAAATATATAACTCCAGCGCACTTGTATATCTGATTCTTTGCAGGAAATATAACGTTGCCATCCTCTCCAAAAGGTCATCCCAATCATCAACGCTAATAGGAAAACTCCGCCCACACCATGCCACATCATGGTTTCCATTGCTTGCAAACCCCAAGAACTTTTTAAGCTTGCTGGTGGAGTTGCTAACAACATTTCATAAAAACCAGCTGCAACTGTGAAAAAAGTGATCACGGCTGAAGCTACCATGTTGTACCAACCAACTTCAAATAGTTGGGCGCGTTCAACAGCTAAACCCAAATATTTAAACAGCCAGTTTTCTAATGGGAAAAGTACACCAGCGACATCAAAGATAATACCAATGATGAATAATCCTAAAGTCAGGTGAACTAAGTTAGGATGAATAGGAATTGTGTAAGGTAATCCATTTGCTCCCATTTGGGCGCTGACTTGATCAATTAATTCTGAGTTCATGGTAAGATTCCATCCTTTACGGCTTCCATAACTGGAACTGTGTGTATTCCATAAACCCACACCAATTCATCACCAAGATATACTTGAAAACCAACAATGATGGTTAAAAGTAGCGCCACAGCTAAATAATGAATTGGTAATCTTTGGGGGTCACGACTGCGGAGTACATAGCGCCAAGCTGTAATTGCAGCAAGAACTCCTGACAGTGACCAACCAATTAAGGTGTGGTAATTTAATACTGATTTAACCAGGTTATAAGGCTTGGCCAAACCAGCTTCAAATTGACCAAATATAATGGCAATAAAAATGGATACCGTGGCTACAAATAAATTCCACCAACCTACTTCAAAGAAGCGAGTTTTTCCAGTTAAGAAGCCAATTAAATCACAGAAGAATGCAAACAATATCATAGCAACTACGAAGTGAACTACGATGGGATGCAGTGGATCTGGATACGGTAAATTGTGGTCGTTAAGTGCCGTTAAAGACTCTAACATAAAATTCTCCTGGACTTGTTTACTACTCCTCAAACAAACTCGAATAATTGCTAAATAAACTATCACTATCACTACTAAAAATTACGGTTAAAGCAGAGTTTGGAGAATATCTGTGTAAGGCTATCCAGTCAATCTGGTGTGAAATTTATATTGCTAGATATAGCAGATTACAGATCAATGAGGTGAGGTACAGAATCTAAATTGAAACCTAGACAGCAATATAGTTTTACTCCTAGCTTCTGACTCCTGACTCCTGCTATAAGTGATTTTCCGGCAATTTGTAGCGAATGATTTGAGGTCAATTCCTATGCTCGTGAAAACATTCTGCAACAGCAATTCTCGATGTGGCTAAACTCAATCGCTGTTGGGACTTTGATTTACTAAACCTATGTTTTAGGTTACGTAAATTTTTATAAATTGTCAAAAAACTAAAAGTTAAACTTTTAGAGTCAGTAGAGAGCAAGAAAGGAAATCAATAGTGCACGCTTGTTCTGCACCTTGGAATTTTAACTTGGCTTGGGAAAAGGTTAAAGGTTACGAGTTACAGGTTTTTTATTTCCCTTAAACTCTTGCCCTTGTCCCATTTAACCGACAAGTATTGGAAAGAGAATATGATAATTCCACTACCCTTGCTTTCTTTAAATATTATGAAATAAGAAGAAATGATTTTGATGTCTAATACTGTACATTTAAGAATTATTACTTTGTCTTATAAATAACAGAACTTTAGATTGTTCCCAGTATTGATAAACAACTTTCTATAGGACTCATGTTCAATTTTTATGAAAGTGTTGTGTCCTTTACAGTTGAAGATAAGTGTAATTAAAATATAAATAATATTTTCGTAAATCGGGGATATTCTACAGCAGAATACAGATCAATTAGGCACAAAATCTAAATTTAAACCTAGACAGCAAGAGCGTTTTATTCCTGACTCGTGATTCCTGCTGTAATTATGATTCATTTTATGTCCGGTTAATTAGTTATAATTCCCAAATCTATCTGTGCAACAAACTAGAAACCTGTATCCTGCTAACTTAATGATAAGCATTTAGCCTAACATAATATCACATTTTTTGCATCCAGAGAAAAATAAGTTCTCAAATTACTGACATTATCTCTCTCTAATGAAAATAAAAAATGCGGACAATTTTTCTAAAACATCGCCTAATATGGGTAATTTTACTTCTTACTAGCGCCTTGGTAATCACCCTTTTACTTTCGCTTTCTCAAGGAGAAGTTACTTTTAATATCTCTGAATTTTACCAAGTACTGACACACCAAGGCGACCTAATTAAACAAACTATTATTTGGGATTTGCGCTTACCTCACATTGTTACGGCATTAATTGTTGGCGCAGCTTTGGGAATGTCTAGCGCATTGTTAGAATGAATGTTACTTAATAGTTTATCAGACCTTTTTATATTAGGAATTTCCGCAGGTGCAGGACTAATTGTAATTATTATGATTGTTTTACAAGTTATCCCTATAGCCATTCCTTTCACAGCATGGTTGCGTGCAATTTTGACTTCTGCTATAGTTTTTGACTTCTACTATAGTTATTTTTCTCAGTCGTGCTGATGGGGCAATTTCTGTAGAAAGATTGATTTTAGGAGGGGTTGCTGTTAGTGCTTTATTTGATTCTGTGCAGACTACGCTGTTATTAATGGCTGAAGATGGACAGGTACAAACCGGGTTAAGCTGGTTGGTTGGTAGTTTAAATGGTCGGAGTTGGACAGAAATTTCTACAGCGAGTCCTTATATTATTGTGGCTTTATTGTGCGGTTGTTTGTTAGCGTGATCGCTCAATATTTTAGCATTAGGTGATGATTTAACTGTAGGGTTGGGAGTTTTCTTATTGAGACGCGTTTATTAGTTGGCGGTATTCCCACTTCATTAGCCGCAGGTGCTGTTAGTATCGCCGGTTTAATCAGTTTTGTCGGTTTACTAGTTCCTAATGCGGTGGGTTTAATTATAGGAACAGATAACCGTCTTGTTTTACCATTCTCAGCATTAGCCGGTGCATGGTTACTGATGTTTGCAGATTTATTAGCGCGACTGGGTGCAGTAGAACTTCCTGTAGGTTCACTGAGTGCTTTGCTGGGTTGACCGTTGTTTATTTGGTTGCTTTATCCTCGTTCTAGTGGAGTGAGTAAATTTTAATATCGAATTCGTTTGTAACTTCTTGTAAAAGAGCAAGAGAGGGAGCTAATTTTTGTATCAGTTGGATGATTCATGGGATGATACTCAACTTTATTCTTCTTGATTGATCTAAGAGTTCACCGTCCCCTTAATTGGTACTCTTCAAGTGAAGCTGATCTACTTGTGTCAAAAACAGTTTAGCCTCAACCAGTCTCCTGCATCTTAAACCTGCTTCAGCATTACTAGCAGGATTTATATATTTTACAAATGTCTCTTCAATTTGATCCCACTGCTTTTTTTGCAAGACTCTAGTAATGGTCTGGAAATTAGATACACCATAGAAGTTAGCACCTAATATGAAGTTATAACCAAAACTTAATAAAGCACCCTGTTGGTTGGTTTTCAATTCGTTCCAGACAGGAATTTTTTGCAGTGGTGGTAAATAGCTTTTCTCTAGCTGCATCATCAATAACTCTTCTGCTTATTCTTTGGTAATTGTTTCACCTAACGCCCTAGAAGGTCCACTACCTCCATAGATTGTACCAGGAATACTAAACAGAGCAGTGTTCTGAGGGACGGAAAGAAGTTGACCATCACAAAATCCCCAGTATTTGGGGGCAAATTTGCCTGCAAAAATCCTAATTTCACCGATAAAAGGTTCAAACATAGGAATTTACCTGATCAATATTTGATTTGACACTCTATAGTGTCAAATCTATCTTGGTAGACACAAATATTCTGTATACAAAGTTTAATAAACAACTTATTTAATCTTAATGATTTTGGATTGAAGACGAAAAAGAAAACTCTGATTTGATATTCCACCGTTTACCGTCCTGCAGTAGGAAGGTAAGATAAGTGGCGGTAAATTCAAAATATAACTGACGTTCTTTGAATTCTGGCCAAGCAGCGTGAAAATTCTGTTTTGCTAAGTCCCGAAACGCGACTGTTAAATCGGGCGTAAAGGGACGACTTTGGTCAACTTTATCAACAAAACCTAAATTATTTTCTAAATCAGTCATTAAATCTGCTTGTAGTCATAACAGTGCTTGACTTTTAACAACATCAATTTATATAACACGCGGAACAAAATCACCAAAATTAATAAGTGTTATCGGTACTGACTGTCTGTTTTCAGCAAAATTTTTGAGGGATGATTCTAAAAGTGGTAAATTCTGATCTACCATTTCAAATGGTGGTTGTAGGGTGATATGCGGTGGAGAATTTTGTGCGCCACGACTAGCATATTTATCGACAAAATACTGTTTAATTTCGTTGGCGTAGTCCTGAATATATTTCGGTGGTAAAATGGCAGTAAAAAAGCGACTCATGCGATTTTGGATTTGGGATTTTTATCGGCAATAGATATCGAACTGCTTTGAAAAGTCGGAGATATGGATTTTATTAAGTTAAATGATATCGTAAATAGATAAAAAACAAAAAATATGAGAATAAATTATGATGATTTGTTCTCAACACTAAATCAAAAATCTCAAACTGATATGCCCTGGTTTGTAAAGATTGAAGCAGGTATAGTGCATAAGCCAACCTTTGATCAATATGTACCCGCCCACACAGCTTATGTACAAGAGTTGATAAATAAAGGACATAAAGCCAAAACCGGCTATTGGGTGCAACGGGGTGGGGGCATGATGCTGTTTGAGGCAGCTTCCATGGATGAAGCCCTGGCGATAGTAGCTGCTGATCCCTTGGTACAGAACGATTGTGTCACTTATAAAGTTTACGAATGGCGAATTGTTATCGAATGACACACAATTACAAACTTTTGATGCTATGATTATTGAAGACCTGGATCTATGCGACTTCAACGCCCAAATCTTGTCAGAACCGGAAGGTAGCAGCAATAAGGGATGCTTGTGGTAGGCGTAGTCTCCGGGTCGCCCCATTTTTAGGAGTGCTTTCCAGCAATGCCTGGTTTTGGAGATATTGTTCAAAAGGCTTTTTACCTTGGTGTAGGCTTGGCTTCTTACGCTGGTGAAAAAGCAGGGGGGAAATTAGCGGAACTGCGATCGCAAGTCCAAAAACTGGCTGACGAAATGGTGGCTAAGGGCGAAATGAATACAGAAGAAGCTCGTCGTTTTGTAGAAGATATGATGAAGCAAGCCCAGCAGCCCCCAACATCTGCTGAAACAACCGAAAAAACAGCCCCTTCTGAACCTCGTCGCATCGAAATTTTGGAGGTAGATGAAGAACTAACTGTCAAAGAAGCCCCAAAAGAAAACGTGGATCACCTACGTCAGCAAGTTCTAGAACTACAACAAAAGTTAAAACAACTCAAACGCGATCAGTAAAAGCATATGATTGATTTTGTGATCGCTATTAAGTTGTCACTTTGGGAAAAGCGTTATACCCAAAACTGGTTTGATATGCATTGCCTATTGCGTACTCTTGCATTTAGAACCAGGTGTCTAGAAGCGCCATATTGATAGCCAGTAAGACCGTTAAGTTTATGGAACCGTGGCAAAAAGACTTAATTGATATCATCGAAACTGTGGCTGATGAAGTAGAAAGCTTCTTCCAAGGAATTAATGACATGGTAGATGCATTTTTTGAGCTAACGGAAGAAATTACCGAACAAGTACACAACAATATTGCTACAGATATTGACCAGTATTTACAGGAATTAGCTGAACCGCTTCTGGAAGTTTACTGGGAACTAGAAGACTTAGTAGTAGATGTAGATCCTGGTTTTCCCTATACAGTAGAAGCCACAACTGAACATCAACCAGCTTGTATAGGTTGTAGCAATTATCATGGTCAAGTTTATGGTGGTAATTTGTTAGTTTGTGCCATGCACCCCCAAGGTTGGGATGACGCGAGCTGTCCAGATTGGGAAAAAAATCACAGAGAGTGTTAAATTAGTATTTATGAATCTCTGCATTTTTTCAAGCATAATTTTATGAGTAATTCTTTGCCTGACACTGTAACCCCAGCAAATCAAGAAATGAAATATGGTGAACGCGAGATAGCGGAAGGACAACTCATCATATTCCCTAATCCGCGTGTGGGTCGGCGTTATAATATTGACATTACTTTGCCAGAATTTACTTGTAAATGCCCGTTTTCTGGTTATCCAGACTTTGCAACTATTCATATATCCTACATCCCTGATCAACGAGTAGTAGAGTTGAAGGCTTTGAAACTGTATATTAATAGTTATCGCGATCGCTACATTTCTCATGAAGAATCAGCAAATAAAATTTTAGATGATTTTGTAGCTGCTTGCGATCCTTTGGAAATGACAGTAAAAGCTGATTTTACTCCCCGTGGGAATGTACATACTGTTGTGGAAGTAAAACACAAAAAAGAAGTGATTTTTTAATAGAGAATGTGTTTGTAGTGAGGAGTTAAGTCCTGACTACAAACTATTCCTGAAAATGCTTCTCTTTGAATATCCCTGATCAAGGACAATAATTTTTTTGAAGACTTTTTTGTCTTCTGTTGCCCATTCTCCTAATTCTTCAAATACTACTTTTTTCATATTCATCTAAATCAACTTAGATTAAGTTTCCTTTTTCAACATTTTCTATTGCTTTTAGTAGACCTTCTTTGTTTACTTTTGATTGAAAAAGATAGGTTGTTTTATCTTCTACAATTGTCCCTTCTACTAACTCAGTTGTAGGCAATTCAATCTTGCCATTTTTACCAACGGTTGCCTTTTGTTTAATCCTAGTGAGCATAATTTCTGCTTATTTCCTTGCTTATCCTAATAAAAACATTATGGTTATGGCAGCAGAGATTTAAATACCCTACGTACACAAGGACTTGCAAAGCGGTAGGTTTTGCGAACCATATCTAAAAGTGAATAAGTTACTCGTAACCGCAAAGGATACAAAATAGGCAGATATAGACAATAATAAGCCTTTTTTAAATTATTCCATTTTGAGCATTTTTCCTGGTGTAGAAAATCAGAAATATCAACAACTAAACCCCGACCCTCAAACATCATCACATTCTTGCCATGAACATCATGAGGGCAAAGTCCACGAGTCTGTGCATAGTCCAAAGCACTATCAATATCTTTGATAACTTTGGGAGGAATACGCAAACCCCTGTGAAGACAGTCATAAAGGGTAACACCATATAATCTTTTTAAGACTAACAACCCTTCTTGAGCATAAAAACACTCAGAAAAAGCTGGATGGGAACCAAGACGACGGTAAACTTCTAGTTCCTCCTCAAACCCAGGACGACCAGGTGCGTAAATTTTGACCACCACGTCTGGGTATTCAGGATGATAAAATACTGCTGCGTAGTTTCCTGTACCTAGTAGTGCCCAAGGTGAGGGATGATAGCGCACTTCTGCTGGGTTGTGAGGATGGACACTTTCAATAATTAATTGTGGGATCAGTTCTTGTTGAATACTTGCAATCAGTGACTGAATATGGGATTGATCCATAAGATATATGCAGCATCTTGAGTGGTATCAAAATAATAAAATACACTACCCAATTGCTATTATGCCCCAATAAGAAAGAAAAATTATTTTTTTCCTTGGTCATTAAGCTCGTCTAAAATTCCCAACACTTCTCTTTCAAAGCTAACTTGAGCGCGGTTAGTTTTACCACCAATATAAAGTTTTTCTCCTATTTGTAAAGCCCAAATTTGGGAATGGGAAAAATAACTCATCACCACACCCAGCATTAATAAGGCAAAGCCCATATATACAATAGGTATTCCTGGGTCATATTTAATTTGTAAACCAGTACTACCAAGGACATCAATAATTTTGAGATTTATACCATTCACAGGTATAGACATTCCGATGCGAACCGTATTAATCAATTTACCTTTAGCATCATATATTAACACCATTCCTTGCAAATCTTTTGCTAATAACGAAACACCTTCACTTAAATCAGGCTTAGTCGGTATCCAAGTTCCCCAAACTCTGCCTCTACCTTTAGTGTCTAATTGTGCCATTGGTAATTGAAAAGTTGGACTTTTATTTAATTTCACCTGAACAGCAGAAATACCCCAATCTGTTTGATAAAAAACTACACCATGATAACGCAGAGGTTTATTTACATAAATCTTCTCATGGTTGACTTCTTTGCCATCATTATCCAAAACAGATAAATCTGAATAAAATTGGTCAATTCCTCCTTTTGGAGTGTAATCAATCCAAAACCTATTAACTCTCACAGCCCAATCTTTCAGCAATTCTTGAGAAGACCAAGCACCAGCATCAATAATATTTTTTACTTGGAAGGTATCACCACTAGAAATTATTTCCTGAGCTATAAAACCTGTCATTGAACCCCAAATTCCTCCCAATAAAATCATGACGATACCAATATGCACAATAATCGGTCCCATGCGTCCGACTATACCTTTACGGGCATAAAGAAGATAATCTTTCTCCTGTTTTTGAAATATTTTATAACGGGTTTTTGTTAAAATTGGTGTAAGTGAACTAACAGAAATACCATCTAACTCTGCACTTAAAGCTAATTTATTAAATTTGCGTGGTTCATCGTAATATTGCCATTTTTCCGCAGCTTTTAAAGCTGGTAATTGCCTAGTAAAAGTACAAGCTGTTAAACTCGTTCCAAATAGAACTAATAAAGCTAAGAACCACCAAGTGTGATAAACATGATCTAAACCAACAACTTGAATTACCTTCCAAGTTAGAAAACCAAATAAAGCGGGATGTTCTGGATAGTTAGCTTGATAAAAAGCTGGTACTTGTCCTTGTTCAATTACCGTACCACTAATACTGAATAAAGCAATTATTAGCAACAAGATAATTGCTAATCTTAAGTCTGTAAGCAGAGGTATAATTTCTCGTCGTAAAAAGCGAATAGGTAGGGAAAACAAATTTAAGTCTTTGGATCTTGTGTTGTCTATATTCATAGTCTAGAAACTACCAAGGGGAATACGAGAAAGTAAAGAAAATACACCAAAGCCAACCAATAATGCACCGCTAACTGGATTAATCCAACCACACCAACGACGCAATTCTAATAGTTTTTTAATTGTGGCAGTAAACGTACCTGCCAAAATCAATGGTGCAACATATCCAGCTGTGTAGGAAAGTAGTAAAATTGCACCTAAAATCAAATCTTGGGTATTAGCAACCCAACCTAATAAACTGGCTAAAACTGGTGTACTGCAAGGGGAAGCAACTAAACCAAAAGTTAACCCGATAGAGTATGAACGAACTCCGGGAGGTAAATCTTGAGAAATCCAATTTGTTTCCTTTAAAGATGGAAATTGTATGGGTAGGGCTTCTAATAAATTCAAGCCCATAATAATGGCAATAATACTAACAATAGTTGGTAAACCAATTCCCACTTGACCGTATACTTTTCCCACTAAACCTGCTACAATTCCTAAACCTGCTAATGTTGTGGCTAATCCTAAGGCAAACCAAGTTGATTGTGCAGCCGCTTGAAGTCGGCTTTTTGCTTCATAACCACCAATATAACCAATAGTAATAGGCAGCATAGACAGCATACATGGCGTAAGACTAGTGAGCAAGCCGGCTGCAAAAATAATGGCAATACTTATGATACTGAGATGGGTGAGTTGGTTAGCAACAAGGGTGTTTGCGAATTGTTCTAGTTGATAAATTTGGGTTTGCAGATTCTCCAGCATAGGTATGATTGAATGGGAAAGGCAGACTCTGTTTACATTTTAGCTTAGTTTGACTATTTGAGCAGAAATAAAACTGTAGTTAAAACCCCTTAAATCCCATTTCCGCTTCGATCTTTTGTTTAATTTGAGTTATACTAATCTGGGATACAAATTGATTAATTTGGGATTTAGTTTTGATTTGGCTTAATAATATTCCCACTAAAACCAAGCTACCACCAATATATTGTGCTTGATATTGTGCTTGAGTAGGAATTTCACCCAAGATTATATAAGATCCTAAAATACTGATTAGCGGTGTTACTGAACTAACGAAGGAAGTTGTGGATACAGAGCAAGTTTTGAAGCCTCTCACCCAAAGTAATTGACCTAAAACTACAATTACAGCACTATATATAGCAATCCGGAATCATTGGTGAGAAAATACTTAATTGACTAAAGATAACATAAATACCAAATAAATTTGTGTTTTGTGGCTGAAGTGGTATATTACGGGTGATTCATAGCTTTAGATTCTAGTTTTATAAGTTACAAATATAGTAACATTATTTACTCATTATTCATTTAGGATTACTACACTATAGTGAGATAAAAGCAATCTTTTAAAGAAATTTGCCTAAGAGTTGCTTTGTCCCACTGCTGCCAATAAATGACAAATAGACCTATTAAGTTACAGAGGTTTCCTACAAATAGAACATTACACGAAGAAATTGGATTGCGATCGCTTATTAAATGTTGAGATCCTATTTCTGTTAACTTACAAGTTACTGTACTAGAAAGTCCAAAAATAAAAATAGCTAAACACAGATATAATTTTCCGTTAACTTTATCAATTAAATTAGTCCATTTTTTCAGTTTATTGACGATAAATTTTATCTTAGAGACAGCCGAAAATTTACAAAAGAGTCTGTGTCTAGCTTTCCATAGTTTTAAGATTAGGAGAGAGCCAAGGAAAGAATCAGGGTTGGGAATAGTAACTGATAGGAAATATCCATGAAGATGTTGATGACTAACTCATAACTGACCTCATATCCATAACATGGATGAAATTGGCAAAACTAATGAACCAATTCGTAATGTGACTAAACCACAAATAGTAAGAATTA